>JBBSXE010000024.1:0-14154 GCA_038045925.1 Nanobdellota archaeon | reverse complement strand
GAATACGACAAAAAAGGAGGTAATATTAAAATGACCCTTTAATACGACAGAGAGCGATTTCGCGTAATTGTTCAGTATCTTGAAGCAAGAAACCTTTTTTTAGGCGTTTACAGCCCTTCTCTTTTCATGTTACAACTTTGCGCGCAACGTAGTTGTTATAAGCAACCGATACGTGTTTTCGCATTCCGGAAAGGCTGGAGACTCGTTTTAACTCATGACGACTTCAGAAAGCTGAATAATTACCATCTCACCGTAGCTTTATAAACCCATTTCAGTCAGAATTCATATGAACAAGGGTTTCCTCCCGACCACATGGGACGAAGGAAAGGCGTATTATCCTAATTTTGAAGCCTTCGATGTAGTTTTTATTACAGGCGATCCTTATTATGATCATCCATTAAATGGTGTTTGTATTATTGCGAGGTTGCTTGACGCGAAAGGATACAAAGTAGGCATTATTCCTCAGCCTTTAAAAGATGAAGACTATAATGTGTGTAAAAGAGCAAAATATTTTTTCTGTATCTCCTCAGGATTATTAGATTCTATGCTCGCGAATTACACCCCAATGCTGCGCAAGAGAGAACATGTTCTTGTACCGGAGAGAGCGTTAATGGTTTATACTCAAAAAACAAAAGAGGCGTTCAAAGGCTGCATAACTATACTTGGCGGCGTTGAAGCGACATTAAGAAGGTTTACGCACTTTGATTATAAAACAAATCAGCTCAGAAGAGGAATTCTAAATGATACGAAAGCGGATATCTTAATTTTCGGCAACGGAGACAGACCTATTCTTAATTTGTTAGAGAGGATAAAAAAAGCGGAAAAAAAAGAAAGAGGAACAGATTTTGAAAAAGTAAAAGATGTTTTAGACTTAGAAACAATAGACGGAATAGCATTTCGAATAAAAAAAATAAATGAAAAAATAAGAAAACTGCCTTCCTATGAAGACTGTTTAAAAGAAAAAAATAATTTTACCTTATTAACAAGAATGCATTATCTTCTGCCAGACGCGCCGTTTATAGAAGCATGCGGTTTAGGACTAATACGGCATAATAGATCCTCTCATACGTTACAAGAGAAAGAATTAGATATGATATATGAGCTTCCATTCACAAGAAAACTTCATCCAAACACAAAAAACAGAGAATTTCAAAAAGAAATGCTTGGAAAATTAGATAATTCAGTGGTAATTGGCCGTGGCTGCTGGGGTTCTTGCACGTTTTGTGTAATCCCGCTAGTCCAAGGAAAAGAAGTTGCGAAGAGAAGCAAAGAAAGTATTCTGAGAGAGATAGAATCTTTGTATAAACAAGGAGAGAAAAAGATCAATGATCTTACGTTGCCAACACTAAATATGTACGGTTCATATTGCGCATTATACGACACGCCTGAAAAAATAAACTCTCCCATTATAAATGAAGAGATCACAGTCTATACAAAGCAAAAATACTGCAACCAGCAATGTGTAGGCTGTAAATATAGAAAAATAAATGAGGATCTTGTTCCTATTCTTGAAGGCGTTGAAAAGCTTCAAATTAAATACAAAAATACGCGTTTAGAATTAAGAAGCGCTATTCGCCACGATATCATTTTAGATCAAAAAGACATGTTTAGAAAGATAATGAAATTTATAACAAGATTAAAAATCGCTCCAGAGCATATTTCACCTGAAGTCTTAAAGCAAATGAACAAGTCTGACCCAGAATCCTTTAAGAAATTTTTACAATTATATAGGCAAGTAAGCGAAGAGCAAAAATCAAACAAGCATCTTGTTCCATATTTTATTGCTGCGCATCCGGGAACAACAAAAGAAGACATGGAAAACTTGAAAGAATTCTGTAAAAAAGAAGACTTGTATGTAAATTTAACACAAGTGTTCACGCCGACACCAGGAACAGCTTCTACATCTATGTATTACACGGAAGAAAATCCATTAACAAAAGAAAAAGTATACGTTCCGAGAGCTTTTAGAGAGAAAAAAGACCAGAAAAATATTCTTTTAGAAACAGAAGTATACGATAGCAATGGGTAATCATAATTTCTTCTTATTTGACCATTTTTTAAATTGGAAATCCTTGTTAGGTTACTATTCAAATAAATTCAAAGTCTGTCTTGAGATAGTTTTACTATTTTTCTGTTAATTTCCGAATGTTTTCCGATAAAAACCTATGTTCTTTCGTTCACAAGCACTGTTTTTTTCCGTGACGTCAATCCTCGCAGAATTTTTACTTCCGCGTCGAAATATTTTGATAGAAATTTGATCAGTTCCAGATTCGCTTTTCCGTTCTCAGGAGACGCATGCACGGCAACAGTTAGATGATCTCCTTCTTCTTTTAAGATGGTTGTTTCAGCTGAACGCGGACGAACAGTAACCTTATATGTTCTATTCATAGAAGCGCGTAAAATAAATCTGTTAATAAACGTGTTGCCCTATTCGCGGAGTCAACGCAAAGAATTAAAACAGAGGAAAGAAATGTAAACGCCGATGAAAAAGAGTAAAAGAGTGCAGTCAGAAACAATTACAAAAGCACTGATCACTGACAGCAGAGTTATAGCAACAGAGAATCCAGAGAAAATTGCGGAATATTACACTGCGCTTGTTTTTGTGGTAGCGGAAAGAAATACAAGAGTGGTAGCAAGATCAAAATTAGAAGAATTGACAAGTATTATGTTGATTTCGCAGAATAAGGGTCGAAGATATGTTACGTTTTGTATATTAGGAGATCAATACGAATCTGAGAACACAACAGAATATGGAGAATTTCTTTGGAAGGCATATCGGGAATTTTACAGTCAGGTGATTGAATATTGCCCAGGGTACAAGACGTGAGAGGTAGCTTTAAAAAGATCGAAAAAATGTTCAAGTCTGTCGCTGCCATGGTGTAGTCCGGTCCAGCACTTCGGCTTTTCGAGCCGATAACCCGGGTTCAAATCCCGGTGGCAGCATTTCGAATTTTTTTTGCATACTTAATGGAAGACTTTTTATAAGAGTTCAACAAAAATAAATTGATGGACTGTCCTTTCTACGATATAAGTACGAAAAACAGGCACATTGTTCGAGAAGAAAAAAACCGTTGTTGCCATTCTGAATAATCCGCGCCTCATGCCAGGACATATGTTATTTATTCCACGGCGCCATGTTGAAAAAATCTCTGAGCTCAACAAAGAAGAACAAGAAGAGCTAATAGAAGTGACAATAGAATTTCAAGAAAAAAGCCTGACTTTTAATCCGAAGTTCAGGAAAACAACACATTTAAATAAAAAAACATCTTATAAAAGTTTAACAAAAGAGGTGTTTCAATGGCAGTTTCTCGTGTGCTTAAACGCAGCGGCAAAAGAGAGAGATTCAGCAGAGCAAAGTTGCAACGTTCAATTGAGCGAGCAGCAAAAGACGCGGGTATTTCTCCTTCAAGAAGAAGAGAGCTTGCATTAGATCTCGTCGATAGTGTTCTGGACAATATGAAGAAAAGATCATCAATGTCTGCAGTTGAATTGCGAGAACGAGTCTTGAGCCGTCTTGATCGTCAAGCGCGAAGTGTCGCGTCCGCATGGCGCAGTTTTGACCGCAAAAGAAAATAAAAAGCAAGTAATAAAAAAAGTGGTGGATAATATTGGCAAAATTAAAAAGAACGCTTTCATTGTTTGAAGTAACGGTCTGTGGCATAGGTATTATTCTCGGCGCAGGAATCTACACATTAATCGGCATAGCGACAAATACGGCGGGCAATGCGGTATGGATGTCATTTCTTTTCTCAGCAATTATAGCGATGTTAACGGGCTTAAGTTATGCTGAATTATCTTCCATGTTTCCCCGTGACGGAGCAGAATATGAATACACAAAACATTTTTTTGGGAGAAAACTCGCGTTCGTGGTTGGTTTGATGATCTTCATAAGCGGCATTGTTTCATCCGCGACTGTCGCGTTAGGTTTTGGAGGATATCTGAAAGCATTGATAGGAACGCCTGTAATTGTTATTGCTCTCATGCTCATTCTCCTCTGCGCTTGGGTCAATTATCACGGCATTGATGAATCCGTAAAACTCAACATCTTGTTTACAGGGATAGAAGCGCTCGGCTTGCTCATTATTCTCGCGCTCGGATTCAAGAACATTGGAAGCGTGAATTATTTCGAGATGCCCAACGGATTTATTGGCGTGCTAAGAGCATCCGCGCTTATCTTCTTCGCGTATATGGGTTTTGAAGCGTTAGTAACCTTAACAGAAGAGACAAAAAACGCGCCGCGGACGATCGCGAAAGCAATTATCTTCTCTGTTATTATCACCTCAATTATTTACGTCCTCGTCGCCATCACCGCCGTCAGTACGCTTGATTGGAAAGTCTTAGGAAGTTCTTCTGCGCCGATGGCTGATGTCGCCGCCGCTTCAATGGGTAATCTCGCGTTTCTTATTTTAGGCATTATCGCTCTATTCTCAACAGCAAACACGGTGCTTATTCAATGTATCACGAGTTCTCGTTTGATGTATGGCATGGCCTGTGACAAAGCGTTGCCTGCGGTGCTAAAAAAAGTTTCCTGCTCAAGAAAAACGCCAGTCATCGCAATCGGCGCCGTAGCGGTATTAACTGCGCTCTTTGTTCTCCCAAAAAATATTGAGCTCGTCGCGAACATCACGACATTATTTTTATTCCTCACCTTTGCAACGATCAACACAACAGTTGTCATTCTTCGCTACAAAGAACCGCAAGTAAAAAGACCGTTTAAAATTCCGTTGAACATAGGAAAATTTCAAGTACTCGCGTTTTGTGGAGCACTTTCTTCACTTTTTTTGCTGTATTTTTCGTTGACAAACATTATCAGTATTGTTGGTTAAAGTGGCAAAAGATAATTATTTAAAGGATAAATACAAACGTTTAGAAGAGGTGAAATCACATGGCAGCAAAAGAGTCTGAGCATTTACTTGATTTCTACGGCACAGAATGTCCGCATTGCCAAGATATGGATCCATTGATAGAAAAATTGGAAAAAGAAGAAGGCATCAAAGTCAAAAAAGTGGAAGTATGGCACAACAGCAAGAACGCTGAGCTCTGGAAGAAATACGATCAAGGAAAGTGCGGCGGCGTTCCCTTTTTCTATAATATCAAAACAAAAAAGTTTCTTTGCGGCAGTACGGATTATGCGACGTTTAAGAAGTGGGCGTTGGGAAAATAGACAAGTATGATCAAAACACTCATTTTTGATTTTGATGGAACGCTCGCAGATACATTTTCAATCGTTTTAGAATCTGCAAATAGGGTTATAAAAAAATTTGGATATGCTCCAGTGAAAGACACACCAAAATTAAGAAGTAAAAGTATGAAGCAAATAATAAAAGATAGGAAAATACCAGTACACCGTTTTACCTCAAACAACTAAAAGAAGAATTAAGAAAGCAGACAGGAAAAATAAAGCTCAGAAAAAACATAAAGGAAGTAGTGCAAAAGCTCCACAAGCACTATAAGATAGGCATAATGAGCTCAAATGCAAGAGAAGTGGTAGAAAAAATACTGAGAGAGAAGGGATAACGTGCATCGATTTTATGTATGTCGATACATCTATTTTTGGCAAACATACGACATTAAAGAGATTGATAAAAAAATATGATTTAGTAAAGAAAGAAGTGATCTATATTGGCGATGAAATACGAGATATAGAAGCGTGTAAAAAAGCAGGCATCGAATGTATCGTAGTAACCTGGGGATATAATTCTCGTAAGGCATTGCAACAACAAAATCCAGACTATATGATCGATAGACCAGCGGATTTGCTGAAAATAGGAAATTAAAGGGACGCATCTAAGTTTCCATGCGCAAAGAATAAGGAGAGAAAGATTTAAATATATAAACGAATTTTAGTGTTTATACAAAATTTCGTTGATAAAATGGCAACCTTTACTATTGCAATCCCAAAAGAGCTCAAGAAAAAGATAGATGAGCATCCGGAAATTAATTGGGCTGAATATCTCAGAATAAGATTTGAAAAAAGACTGGAAGAGCTCAAACGGTTTGAAGCGTTGAAAAACACAGGAGCATTCTTATGACTTCGATAACCTTATCTGTGTCTGAATCATTTAAACAGCAGCTAAAGCAATTTCTCTGGGTGAACTGGAGCGAGATCGCCAGAGAGGAGACGATGAAAAAATTGATCTTTGAGAATTACATGAAAACAGGGACGATTACTGATGAAGAATGGGAATTCTGCGAGAAAATTGATTGGCATCCTGTCGATGAGTTGCCTTTAAAAAAAGATTTTTTTGAAAAATTAGAAGCGATAAAAAAAGAAAAATCCCTCAGAGTAAAGTCCGTTTACGAGATATTCAAGAACTGCAAATAAAAGAGGAACGATGTATGCTATAGACATAAAGCCTTCTTGTCAGAAAGAAATCGATAAGCTATGCAAGAAAGATGCCGAGTTGAGAGAAGCGTTAGAGAAAAAAATGAATACGATTGTAGAAAATCCGCAGCATTACAAGCCACTAAAGTATGATTTAGCAGGAGAAAGGCGAGTGCATATTATGAAAAGTTTTGTTCTCAAATTTGAAATTGATGAAGCAACAAAAACAGTATCATTTATATCTCTTAGTCATCATGATGAAGCGTATAGACGCGGATAAAACATACACTATGAAAGGTCTTGTGACGGAAGGGTGGAAAAGAATGAGATTGGAAAATGCACTGCGGCCCTATAAAGAAGGAAAAATTTCAGTCGATAAAGCGGCAAAGATAGCAGGACTGACGGTCAGTGAAATGATGGATGAAATTGCTCTCCACGGCATAAAATCTGAAGAGACAATAGAAGAATATCGAGAAGGAGTCAAAGCACTGATGGAAGAAGCCTAAATGATCAAGCAAAGATAGACTATAAATCTAATTCAGTGGACAATTATTTTTCTATCTTTTCCAGATCGTATAGGAGCTAAAGGCCTTATTTCTTCAGCAACTCTATCTGCTTCGGCAGGATCAAGTTTTAGATATCCCCTAAAATAAAGTTCTGACAAATGTTGAATGTCTATAATGTCTGCAGGCTCATAGGTTTCTTTTAAACCTAAACGAATAGAACTCATTTATACGACACTTTAAGTGCTCTCATAAAAAAGGACTCGCTTTTTATATTCTTAGAAATGGAAAAAAAATATTTTAAACATGCACCACCAGAGAAAATTATTGAATATCTACAAGAAAAAAATTGGTGGAAGAATATTTGCCAACCCTCAAAGAGTTATATAAATCAAAACCAACAACTCCCAGTGTTGAAGTCTATGAAGGTATAGAAGGCATCAAAACAATTTTGAAAGACGTTTTGAGAGAAAACAAAGAATGGCTTTGTCTCGGTTCAACAGGCAGATCATCAGAAATATTATCGTTTTTTTTAAGCACTTTCATAAACAACGAATAAAAGAAATGTTACATCTAAAAGTTATTTACAACGATGATGTATTGGGAAGAAAAAGAGGAGAAGAAGTAGCGAAGCAAAAACATACAGAAGTGAAATATATACAGAAAATGAGCCAAACGACAACCTATATCTACGCCAATAAGGTAGTAATTATTCATTGGGAGAAAGAAAAGCTCATCGGAATAATGATAGAAGACAATGAAATCGCAGAAAGCTACAGAAGTTATTTTGGAGTAATATGGAAAAGTGCAAAGAGATAAATTTATATATCAGTTGATCTCATATCAGTCGATATGCTACAAATAAAATTAAAGAACAGAAAATATGCTGAACAGCGCTCTCCAACACTAAATACATTGCTCATGGTTGAAGAAACGCTGATGAATGCTGAAGAAGTTCTAACAGTTGCTGAATTAAAAAGAAAATTACCAAAACAGATTATGCACCAAACACTAATGGCAATTATTGATTATTTAGAGTACAGCGGGAAAATAGTATGGCACGACGACAAAGTATTATGGACTTTTAATCCTGATAGTATATTGAAAAAAATGATGGGAACGAAAGTAAGGTGAAAATTGATAAGAATATATCAATAGAGTTGCGAGGTGATGCCGAGGAAGCATATAAGCAGTTAAATAAGATTGTGGGTCAGCAAAAAACAGAAGGTAAAGAGAATTCTGATGAAATAAAGTTATGGAATGGAATCCAGCGCGCTTTTGATCTCATTCAAGAAAATCCTTTTTATGGAGAGCACGCAAAGAAAAGATTAATTCCAAAATATTATTATAATAAATACGATGTAAAAAACATATTTATTGTTGATTTGCCTTTTTTCTGGAGAATGATCTATACATTAGAGAGCGACAAGATTGAAATTGTAGCATTTATTCTCGATATTTTCACGCATAAAGACTATGATAAAAAGTTCGGTTTTGAGAAAAGATAACTTTTAATAGCAGAAAAGCAAAGAAAAAGTAGGAGAAAGAGGTGATCACGCATTTCCAGACTCATCGATAATTTCAATCCGTTGCAAGAAAAGCAGCTCCAAATTTTGAATGAAACCGGAGTTATTGTAAATAAAAGTTTAGAGCCAGAACTCTCTTCTGCGGACCTCAAAAAAATCTATGAATACATGGTTCTCACACGTTTAGTCGACGAAAAAGCACTCGCACTCCAGCGTTCTGGAAGAATGGGTACATTTGCACAAGTCCTCGGTCAAGAAGCACAAGTCGCTGCGGCATCAGCAATGAAAAAAGAAGACTGGTTCTTCCCGTCCTTCAGAGAAACCGGAATTTTAGTTGCGCGTGGTTCTCCATTGGAAAGTTTTTATTTGCTCTTTATGGGTTCAGAAGAAGGAAACAGAACTCCAAAGGAAATCAACAATTTTCCTGTATCAGTTCCAGTCGGATCGCAAACACTTCACGCAGTAGGCACAGCCTGGGCAATGAAAATCAAAAAAGAAAAATCTTGTACTGTCGTCTGTTTCGGTGATGGAGGAACATCAGAAGGAGATTTCCACGAAGCCATGAACTTCGCGGGCGTTTTCAAGACACCAACAGTATTCATCTGTCAAAATAATCAGTACGCGATTTCTGTTCCGAGAGCGCAGCAAACAGCAGCGAAAACAATCGCGCAAAAAGCAGGTGCGTATGGATTCCAAGGAGTGCAAATTGACGGCAATGATCCGTTAGCCTGGTATGTTGCAGTCAAGGAAGCGCTGGAGAATGCGCGGCAAGGAAATGGTCCAACATTAATTGAAGCATTTACTTATCGATTAGGTGCGCACACCACAGCAGACGATCCAACTGTATATCGCAGTGACGCAGAAGTAAAAGCATGGGAAAAGAAAGACCCGATAAAGCGTTTTCAAAAATATCTCGAGACGAAAAAACTCTGGAGTAAATCCTACGAGCAACAAGTGATCAAAAAATGTCAGCAGCAAATTGAAACAGCAATCAAAAAAGCAGAGGTCATCATCAAAAAAATAACCATTGAAGACATATTCACATACATGTACGCGGAAATGACGCCAGTGTTGAAAGAACAGTTAGAGTATATTAAGAAATTTTCTGGAGTGAAGGGTGAATGAGCTTGGAATGGCGCGTGATTGAACCATCGTTAAGAAGCGGTGCAGAGATTGTAGCTATAGATGATGTATTACATGAATATGTGGGTAAACAAAAAAGCCCGCCGACAGTTATTTTTTATCATTGGAATAATGTGATGAGTATTGGGAAGCCACAAGCGTTATCTGATGTTAATTTAGAAAAATGTAAACTGTATAATGTTGAAGTAGTCAGAACAACAGGCGGAGGAAGAGCAGTATTGCATTTGGGCTATCAAGATGTCTCATATAGTGTCGTTGCTCCGGCAAACGGAAGAGGATTTGATATAATATATGAAGAGTTCTGCGGAAAAATAGCGCAGGCATTACAGGCACTTAAGATTCCTGTCGAAATTCGAGCGAGAAATGATTGTTATGTGGGGGGAAGAAAAATTTCTGGCAATGCCATGCGATTAGATAAAGGAGCAGTAACTCAACACGGAATTATTCTATACAAGCAGCATCCTGCAGCACTAACAATTAGTTTGATGAATCCAGATATGTATAGTATTAATGATGTAACGGAACTCCAAGCAAGACTAACTGCAGTAACAGAAAAAAATCCTGAAGTAACAATGAGACAACTAGTGGATACACTACGAGAACACTTGACGAATGGAAATTTCTATCAAGACGACTTGAGTACGGCAGAAAAAGGAGAAATAGCAAGAAGGAAAAAAACATATGAAGATGTAAACTGGTTTAAAGGAGATTCATCAAGAGGATTATGTTGGTTGTCAAAAGGAGAACCACGAGGAAGTTTACAAGGATATTAACATGGCAAGACTCAATATGGTCGAAGCAATCAATCTCGCCTTGCATCAGGAGATGGCGAAAGATAAAAAAATGATTGTCTTGGGAGAAGACGTCGGCAAGGAAGGTGGTGTTTTCAGAGTAACCGTCGGCTTGCAAAAAAAGTTTGGCGCAGAACGAGTCATTGACACGCCGTTGGCAGAATCTGGCATTGTTGGAACAGCGTTTGGCATGGCGGTATATGGTTTGCATCCAGTCGCAGAAATTCAGTTTGACGGATTTATGTATCCAGCATTTAACCAGATCATTTCCCATGTCGCAAGAATCAGAAATCGTTCGCGCGGAAGATTTACCTGCCCGATAGTCATTCGCGCTCCGTACTGTGGAGGTATCAGAGCGTTAGAGCATCACTCCGATAGTATGGAAGCGTTATACGCGCATATTCCTGGACTAAAAGTCGTCATTCCTTCTACTCCGTCAGATGCGAAAGGATTGTTAATCAGTGCAATTCGTGACCCTGATCCAGTACTCTTTCTCGAGCCAAAAAGAATCTACCGCGCGATCAAGGAAGAAGTATCAGCAAAAGAATATACAATTCCTATTGGTCAAGCGAAAGTAATCCAAGAAGGAAATGATGTCACGTTGGTTGCCTGGGGAGCGATGGTCAGAGAATGCCAAAAAACCGCGGAACTCTTAAAAGATAAAGAAATTTCTTTAGAGATTATTGATGCCAGAACGATTTCCCCATTAGATACAGAAACCATTCTTGCGTCAGTCAAGAAAACAGGCAGAGTAATTATTATACATGAAGCGCCGCAATCAGGTGGTGTAGGAGGAGAGATCAGCGCACGGATCAATGAAAAAGCGATTCTCCACTTGAAAGCTCCCATTAAAAGAGTCACAGGATTCGACACTGTTTTCCCGCTCTACCAAAATGAAAATAACTACTTACCAAATCCAGAACGTATTGCCGACGCGATTCATGAGGTGATGAGTTACTAATGGTCGATTTCAAATTTCCCGATGTCGGCGAAGGAATTACAGAGGGAGAAATTGTCAAGTGGAAAGTCAAAGTAGGAGACAAAGTCAAAGAAGATGATGTCCTTGTGGATGTTGAAACTGACAAAGCCATTGTCCAAATTCCTTCTCCAGCAAGCGGAACGATTACGAAGATACTGTTCAAAGAAGGAGAAACAGTCAAAGTTGGCCAAGTGATGGTTCAAATTAGTGAAGGCAAGTCGCCAACAAAAAATGAAGAACAAAAAGAAAAACAAACGAAAGTAATCAGCAGACAAAAAAAAGGTTCTGTCGGCGTCGTCGGAGAGTTAGAAGAAGCTCCAGAAGATGAGCCCACAAAAAAAGAAGAGAAGAAGAAAGAAAAAACTGCGGCAGCAGAATCAACAGATATTCTCGCGCTACCGGCAGTCAGAACATTAGCAAGAGAGCTCGGCGTTGCATTAACAGAAATTCACGGCACAGGCAAAGATGGATCTATTAAGAAATCAGATGTAGAAGGCGCAGCAAACACAAAAAAAACAGTCATTTCTCAGCCAGGCATCAAAGTTGTCAAGAAATACGATTTCTACGGCTATCTTGAGCACATTCCGCTCCATGGATTGAGAAAAACAATCGCAAAAAACATGATCGAAGCGCAAAAACAGACTGCCTTTGTCACGCACATGGATGAGGCAGATGTCACGCATTTAGTGGAAATTCGTGAGAAAGAAAAAAAGCGTTTGGAAAAACAAAACATTAAACTCACATTTTTGCCATTCATTGTCAAAGCGCTGGTCAAGGGGTGTGAGCAGCACCCATTACTCAACGCGACCATTGACGAGGAAGCGCAGGAGATTATCATCAAAAAATATTATAACGTCGGCATTGCAGTTGATACAGAAGAAGGCCTCATGGTTCCTGTTATCAAAAGAGCAAAAGAAAAATTGATTACAGACATTGCAAAAGAAATAGAGCAATTAGCAGAACTTGCGCGCACAAGAAAGATTGATTTAGCAGATTTACAGGGAGGAACGATCACGATTACGAGTATTGGCAGCGTCGGAGGCATATTTGCAACCCCCATCATCAATTATCCGGAAGTAGCGAATCTCGGCATTGGCAGAATACAGGAAAAACCTGTTGTTAGAAACGGAAAAATTGTCATCCGCAGCATCATGCCAATCTTCTTGACGTTTGATCATCGCTTGGTGGACGGGGCAGAAGCAGCGCGCTTCGTCAATGTTGTCAAGGAATATTTAGAGGATCCAGACGAATTCTTGATTGAATAAAGATATTAAAAAGGAAAATACTGCATAGGAAATTCACTCTGAGAATGCAGAGCGGCGCGAAGTTTTGAGGCAAAATCGAGAAATTCAGCGCCATAAACGCCAAAAATAAGAGCGGAAGGATTATCACCGTCCCTAATCCCGAAATGAATGGTTGGATCTGATGTTTTTTTTATTTTCTTTTCAAGGCGAGTGAGAAGCGATTGCGTTTCTTTTCTGCTTCCTCCTACAAAAGACGATCTTCCTTGTACATAGAGATAAAATCTGTCATTTTGAGGCCGATAAAGAATAATGTGTGTTCCTTCGGGAAGATGTTTTGCCGCTTGCGTAACAAGGTAAACAAGACCTCCTTGTATTTGAGAAATATGCGAAGGTTCCTGAAAAAAAGTATGAGTCTGTTCAGGTTTTTGAAAGGAATGACCAAAAAATTGCATAAGAAATTAAAAAAACAGCTATTTTTAAAGGTTTTTGCAGTGAGTAATTATTCAGCTTTCTGAAGCTCACGTTTCTGAAATAGGTTTTTCTGGTCATAAAAGCCACTTTGACGGTGATAGGTCTTTTTTATTTTGCGCAATCAATAAAGCGTTAAAATGCCCTCATAAGCCTGATAATGACCTCAAACGAAGTTTTTTACTTCAAGATACTGAATAATTACGAAAGTTTTTGTAAAAAATGGTTATAGCACCACTATAAAGAGATAACAAATAGCAAAATTTATAAAGGCTCAATTAAAAAAGAAGATCATGGAAGAAAAAAAACCATATGTACGATACCATATTACTGCAGATATTGAAGAGAAGGGTATAGGATATGCTTTAAAACAAGCCGTGCAGAATTATCTACAACACCATCAATTAGAAGGCCGCATTGTGAAATTTAATTCAACATCAAGTGTTTTCGAAGGCACATTAGAACTATATCCAGGGAGTAGGCTAGATATTAATATGACTGCGCTCATGGAGCATATTGCCAAGAGTGGAAGGCTTCCAGGACAAGAAAGTAAAAGACCGAAAAACGTCAGAATAACACCACTACTCATTGAAACTGCTAAAAGTGACGGTAAAAATGGCAGAGATGAAATTCAAGCATTGGAACGAGAATTACAACAGTTCAAAGTAAGCGGCAATGATCTAGAGGGGAAATTGAAAACAGCAGAAGAGCTTCTTGATGATGTTGATAAAGAAAACGTAGCGTTAAAACAAAGAAGTTTGAAGTATGTGATATCTGAAAAGGAGGCAGGAATAGACACTCTAGAAAGAAGATTAGATGAAAATAGAAGTCTCTATTGTAAAGTTCAAGAAGAACTAATAGGAAGCCTCTTCAAAATTGTTGCTGGCAAAATCGACGAAAGGCATTTCTACGGAACAGAAGAGAGTATTAGTGGCGCGAGAAGCACCATAAAAGAAAAAGAAACGTACCTTAAAACGTACGGTATGGAAGCGTTAAGACACCTTCCTCTTGCGGCACGAGAAATAACAGCAAAAAGCTGGGACGACGCAGAAAAAACGATAAAACAATACGAGGAAGAAATAAACAAGATCGAAGAAATAGATCTACCCATTCATTTTGCAGAACAAAGTAACAAGGTATATATTGCTCTCCCGTTAAAACAATCTGGCACTGGT
>JBBSXE010000023.1:0-17084 GCA_038045925.1 Nanobdellota archaeon | reverse complement strand
GTGAAGCTATTTTGTCATCCTTCAAGCCGAGAGCTGATAATCTTTGATGGTTCCTCTCAATAGTTTCAGGATCTCTTCCCAGCAATTGAGCTTGTGAAGCAATCTTCTCATCCTTCAATCCAAGAGCTGATAGTCTTTGATAGTTCCTCTCAATAGTTTCAGGATCTCTTCCCAGCAATTGAGCCTGTGAAGCAATCTTCTCATCCTTCAATCCAAGAGCTGATAGTCTTTGATAGTTCCTCTCAATAGTTTCAGGATCTCTTCCCAGCAATTCAGCTCGTGAAGCTATTTTGTCATCCTTCAATCCTTTACTTATTAGAAACCCATAAACCTCTCTAATAGAGTCTTCAGTAGCGTTTGGACTGTTTAAAATCCAATCCGTTGAAAACTGATCAACTTGACTATCAGGAAACAATTCTCCCACTATTCTCTCCAAATTCTCTTTGACTATCATATCTACAAGAACGCATTCAAGCTTTATAAAGCTTTTAGTTTGTTACCACTTATAAATAACATTTAAAACCTCACCGACCCCCATTTTTTACGATACTGCCGACAACTTTGAGTTTTCACTTTGTGACGTTGCACTAAAAACTTAACAGTTAGTTTCTCTGATGCGCGGTTATGGCACGCTGATAACAATCGTCTGCAACGTAATGAGGATATGGACGTGAAATTGAACTCGTGTCTTGTTCTGTTAACTCCCAGAATTTGCCATTTGCTTCTTTGCCACAGAAATAACAGATGCGACGCGAAACAGTGAGATCTCTTACCGACAAATGATTATCTCGCAGCAATTGCTCTAAATGCTCTCTTGCTTGACAATACCTTGCGCCTATCAAAGGATGTCCTGCTGGCTCTTGTTGGTTTTCCATTATTCCAGCCTCTCGCTGCAACTCATGCCGTCTTTGATGTTCACTATGATGGTGTTGAGGCGCGGATGATCAAAAATTCGCTGCTTGAAATCCTGGCATTCTTCAAAGGTAATGTTATCTGCAATAATTATACCCCCTACCTTCACCAAGCGAAGACAGTCATCAAGCACTTCATTATACAGTTTTTTTGCGCAATCAATAAAAATAATATCAAAACTTTCCAGATTGGTGGTATCTATAACCATCTCTTGTAGATATTCAACCGCGTCATCGATGATCACGTGCGCCATAATGCTAAATTTTTTGAAATTTCGCTTTGCTTCTGCCGCGATCGTCGGATTTATCTCAACCGTTGTTACTTGCGCGCCTTCGCTTCCGAGGATACAACCGCTGTACCCGTTTGCTGTGCCTAACTCGAGAATGCGCTTGGGCTGCAACTCTTGGATTTTATAGCAGAGCCATGTTCCTTTTTCTTTGCCAAGGATGGGAATTCCTCGCTCTTCGCTTTCCCGTTCAAGCTCCGCAAGCTCTTCAATGATGCCGCATGTCATGGTGATGGCGAACATTTTTCTGCTGGATTGTTTCATCTCGTTGGCGAGGAGCAATGCTACATTCTTGCGAACAGGTTCCTGCCATTTTCCGCTGGCAAGAGGCGCACGCAATAAACAGTTTGTCGCAGTCAAGATTGTGACAATTAATATAGTCGTCTGATTTCGCTGGACAAAACGAACAGGCGTTTATTGGCTCTTTGCTTCCGACAGGGGCAACAATTCTGTCGTCGAACACAAAACAGCTTCCTTCGAAATAGGTGTTGGGAAATTGATTGGTAAAATTGATGATGCCCCCCTCTAATTGATATACGTCTTTGAATCCCTGTTGCTTGAGAAACGCTGAACTTTTTTCACAGCGAATGCCGCCAGTACAGTACATGACGATTTTTTTCTCTTTCACCGCAAAAAGCTGCTGCGCTGCCTGCGCAAAATCCCGAAATGTTTCTATAGGGAGTGTATATGCGTTCTTGAATCTGCCTACTTTTGTTTCATACTCATTTCTGGCATCCAACAACACGAGATCTTCTTTGTTATCTAACCATTGCTTGAGCACTTTTGGAGCGATACGTTTTCCTACGCATCCAAGATTGACGGGCTGTCCAAAATCAACGACTTCTCTTCGTACACGCACAACTACATTATGATACGCGATTTCTTGTGTTGGCTGCTCTCGAAAAGTAAGTTCTGTAAACAACGTATTTTGCCGAATGTATTTTTTGAACGCTGTCACTGCCTCTGCTGTTCCAGAAACACCGCCATTGATGCCTTCAGTGCTGATAAGTATTCTTCCTTTGAGATTATGTTCTTTGCAGTATACCTTGAGTTGATTGAGTAAAGAAATGGTGTCTGTTATCTGCACATACTTGTAGAATGTAATGACTGCGTATCCCATGTTTATTGAGATGCTTGTGTTTGACGAAATTTGCATTTTAGACAGGTATCTTGCGTCATATTTTTTATCAGAAAAAGACACTTTATATATTTACCGCTGGTTGATTGCCAATTATTCCGCGTCGCGCTTAAAATCCAAAATGTTCTTTAACGAGTCCTCCAGAACGTCGCCAGATTCCGCGTCAATGCGCACATTCAGCAACTTGAGGCCAGAGGTAATAAAACTGATATTCCATAAGGTTGTTTTTATGTTTTGCAGGATAACGATTTTTTTCGTTGCTTTCAGCTCTTTGTATTTCTCCTGCATCAGCTCATGCGCAATCTGCATTGCTTTCTGATCAGTGATCTGCACTGCAGCGAGGTTGAGCTTATTGATTATTTCGTGGTCTTTCTTGAATATTTTTGAGTCTTTTCCGACTATTTTCACATCCTGCTCAATGAGGAAGGAAGTAATATTGTCTTTTTTCGGGCTGTAGAAATCAACTTGCCACCAGTCTTTTTCCTGATCCTCAATAATCTTAAAGAAGCTTGAAAGATAGGAATCTTCATTTTCTTTCTGCCAATATGTGAAGACTTTTGAACTTTCTACGCGGCTTAAGACGTCTTGTAACTTCATTTTTTTTCACTGATCTCCTTTGTCAACTGCGCAATAAAATCTTTTATGGTGACGCCAAAGGTTACTTTTCCTTCCCGCGTGCGGACTGCGAGTGTTTTCTTTTCCATTTCTTTATCGCCAAGAGTAACTGCGTAATTTACTTTCTCCAGCTGCGCTTCTCGTACTTTTCTTCCGATGGTTTCTCCTTTCGCGTCAAGCTCAACACGAATATTATTTTGTTCTAATTCTTTTTTGACTTCTTCTGCGAATTCGTTATTGCGATCGGTGACAGTCAATATTTTTACCTGCGTTGGATTCAGCCAAAGCGGGAGATTTCCAGAGGTATGTTCTAATAAGATGCTGATAAACCTCTCCAATGAACCCGCAATCGCTGCATGAATCATCACGACTCTCTCTTCACTATTTTTCTCACTTGCATATGTTAAATTGAAACGCTCGGGTTGATTGAAATCTAATTGAATCGTTGCAATCTGCCATTCTCTTCCTAAAGAATCTACTGCGATGAAATCAATTTTTGGACCATAGAACGCTGCTTCTCCGAGACCATCCACATACGTTGCTTTTCTTTTTTTGACAACATTCAACATTTGCTGTTCTGCTAGCTTCCATATTTCTTGGGTTCCCAAATATTTTTCAAAGCTTGCTGGATCATGACGGGAAAAACGTATGGTTAATGCAAAATTAAATGTTTTGTAAAATCGATTCACGATGTCCCAAATGATTTCAATTTCTCGCTCTGTCTGCTCTTGGGTACAGAAAACATGCGCATCATCTTGAGAAATGCTTCTGACCCGAGATAATCCTGCTAATTCTCCTGTTTGTTCATCACGATAGACCATCGTTGTTTCACAATATCGCTGCGGAAGCTCCTTGTAACTCCAGGGCTTTCGGTTGAAAATCTGCGCATGATGTGGACAGTTCATCGGCTTCATGGCTAACAAATGCCCTTCTCGCGTTGTAATTTTGAAAAGCTCGTTTTGATATTTTTTCCAATGACCACTGGTTTCATACAAATCTTTTTTTGTAATATGAGGAATGACTACTTTTTGATATCCATGCGCCTGACGCAATGCCCAGATAAACTCATCGATAAGGTTTCTTACTATTGTTCCTTTCGGCGTCCACAACGGCAATCCAGGACCGACTAACTGCGAGAATGTAAATAAATCGAGCTCTTTTCCTAACTTTTTATGATCTCGTTTTTTTGCCTCTTCCAACAGCTTGAGATAGTTGTCAAGCTCTTCCTTTGTTTTGAATACAACACCATATATTCGTGTTAACATCTGCTTATGCTCGTCACCGCGCCAATAAGCTCCCGCAACTTTCATTAATTTGAAATGTTTTATTTCTTTGGTGTAGCGCACATGATGACCTTCGCAGAGATCAATAAATTCTCCGTGCTTATAGAACGTGATACGTCCTTTGAGATCTTGTAAAATTTCGAGCTTGAATGGCTGATTCTTTAGGGTTTTTTTCGCTTCCTCAACTGTTTTTTCCAGCTCTTCAAATTTGAGATTTTTTTTCGCGATCTCCTTCATTTTTGCTTCGATCTTCGGCAGGTCTTCTTCGCTGATTTTGATATTTCCAAAGTCATAATAGAAACCGTCTTTTATTGGCGGACCGATCGCGAACGTTACGTCTGGGAATAATGACTGGATTGCTGATGCCATCAGATGGCTACAACTGTGTTTTAATGCGTAATCTTGAATCTCGTCGCTCATGGTTATCTCTGCACTGTCGCACCTATTTAAAGATTATGCTGCCTCAAGCATATCTTCGAGAACTTTTACTTCTTCCTTCTTCGCTTCATCAAGTTGGGCAATCACTTTGAGCTGCGTTCGTGCTCTATTCGTGTAATCTTTCTTTATCTTGCTTGATTCTTCTGGCGTAAAACCATATGATCTTGCTGTAAGTGTGCCAATAGTTTTTAAGAGTCTTGCAACGCCAGCATAGGCATAATCCAACCGCCATTCGTCATAACCTTCCCTCTTCTTTTCTGCATCATGATACCTTCTTCTCCATCTTTCTCGATCAGGCTCTTCGAATTTTTCGGGAACAAGACGGCTTTCAATGAGGTCAACAAGATCACTCTTCACATCTCCATATATCATTCGTTCAGGATCAAGAACTGTGAAACCACTGTCATTGACGAAAATATTTTCTGGATGGAAATCACCGTGGATTATTTGCTGTCTTTTTTGAGAAAGATAATCTGCAAGGAATCTCATTGCCACAACAATTTTTTCTTGTTCATTCTCATTTTTTGCAACACGTTTTGCATATGCTCGAAGAGCACGATAACTATCAACTTTATCGTTGAAGGGGAATTTTTCTTGGGTATCTCGTTGGCGCAAGCGGTCGTGAAATTCAGCAGTAAAATCAATTGATCGATCCCATGTGTCAAGACTTTTGTTTCCAGCGAGTGGTTTTCCTGGAATGCGGCGAAGCACAAGATATGCATTTCCATCTTTTTCCACAAACGCAAGCGGTTGGACAATGTGATCAGTTTGACCAAATGCATTATAAAGAAATTCTGTAATCTGCCCCTCTTTTTGTAGTGATGCGATGGATTCTCTACTTTTTTTGAGAATGAATGTGTCGTGAAGCAACCCTTGACCTCCGATTTCGAGTACTTCATTCTGCGATGTTCCTAGGCGACGAAACTTATTGTTTATTTCTTCATTTACAAGAATAAGATCTACTGTTTTTTTCCATTGTTTTTTTTCTTGACCAGGTAATCTTTTACAATTTTTCGTCTTAGATCTTCTCACAAGATCGTGGCAATAATATCCATACAAACAGTTTGCTTCGATTCTTAGTGGTGTATCGAGCTTACATGCACGTCGAAGACGATATTCTCCTAAACCTTTCATTCCACTAATAAGATGAGCAAATCCAAATTCTATATTTGTTCTTGTTCGATGATGCGCTTTTTCATTCCTTATCCTTAGATCAAACAACCACTGTGTGAATCTCTCTGATAGGCGAGGACGATATGAAACAGAGTTAAGAATGTTTAAGAGATCAAGATATGTCCGCAATGCATCGTTTGCTTTTCCGAGACGCAGATCTCTTGCAGCTGTTACTCGCAATCGATCTAATGGATTTTTTGTTTTTGCTAAGATTGTTTCATACAAAGATTCAACTGCTTTGGGATCTTCTTTCTCATTGTCTCCGACTCCAACCGACAATGATTTTCCGATAAATGTTGGGCTGAGATAAAGTCGTGGATGCGAAAAGATTGTTCCGAGCATTGATGTAACTAATATGCCTGTCAAACCAGCCATGGCGCTCAATGCCGCATATCTTTGAAAAGGACCTTCACTGTCATTTAAATAATCATAGAGAATTGGATATCCAGTCATTCCTGCCCATGTTGTAATACCAAAGAATTCTGCAAATTTCCATGCCCTCCTCTTCCATCTAAAAGAGCGTATAATCTCTCGACGTACTTTGTCATCGATACTTGTTGCTGGTGAAGACATGATTATGGCCTAATGATCCAGAAGAATCCCGCTGTTAAGCAGACACCAATAACTAAACCAATCAGAAAGGGAATGACACCTTCTGTTTCCTCATCAAAGGAAAGCTGACTTTTTTTGTTTTGTGTTTCTTCTGTATCTTCTTTAGCTTGGGCATTGATCTTATTTACCTGCTGCAGTAAAGAGTCATCATCCTCTTTTTGGCCATTGCCGTTTGGCGTCGCATCTAATTCGTCGCATGAGCCATCGTTGTCCGCATCAAGAGGACATCCTGTAGTATCCACACCGCATGCGCTCACGGTATTCGGACAGACATCAATGACATCGCCAACACCATCGCCATCGCTATCATCGCTTGCTTCATTTGTCGCATCATTATTTTCTTCAGCTTTTTCCTGCACATCTAATTTGAAACTGAACTTTTCTCCGTGCTTGCCGCCAAGCTCGTCATCTCCTTCAAGCAAAAGATCAACATCCCCTTTTTTGATGTCGTCTGTTGAAAAATCAATTTCTATTTCGGTTGTTTCTCCTGGATTCAGATCAGAAACATCTTGATCTTCATTAATATTTAAGTCATCAGAATCAAGCGTTATTTTAACATTCTTTAAATCGAGACCATTGCTACTGAACGCGTTTTTTATTTTTACCTTCAGCGTCAGTCCTTCATCTTCTGTCACGTCATAAGAACTTCCTGAGCTGATTGTGTTGGTGTTGTCATCTTCATCCACCAGTTCAACAGCGTCAATTTCGAGATCATTTTCAATTTCCAACTTCAACGGGATTTCGTTTGTTTCGACTGGATTTGTTCCATTTTCGTTTCCTTTAATTTTCAATTTCGCAATCGTTACCTGTCCCTGCTCCTTGAGATTGCTGTCAACCGCATCAAAGTCTCCTATGGTAAGATCAACATTGATCGTGGTGTCTTGCTGCGTCAGCTGATTAGGGAGCGCAATATTGATGTTCGCGGCACTGAACCCGTTTTGGGGCGTTAACGCAACTGAAAGACCGGTCACATTCGCTCCAAGATTTGTGTTGCTTAGGGTGAATGTTTTCGTCACGACTGTCTTTGTCTTTTCAAACCCTGATCCGCCGAACGCGATTTCTGGCTCTTTAATCGATATTGACGCAAGAACTAGGGGAAGAATTATTATGAGAATCCCTACAAAAATTCCGAGCTTCCGATACTCCTGCATAGTAAAAGAAACATAAAAATTAATTTATAAAGATATTGGAAACGTTTAAAAAGCAGAAAAGAATCCCTTCGCTATGCAACAACCATCGCCTTCCCCTCCACAACTTCCTCCCTTGACACCGGAACAAGAGGAAGACATCAAAAAGAAATTGCAGCATTTAAAAACAAAACTTGACTCATTGAAGAAAAAAATTCTTGAAAAGCATAAAAAAGATATTGTCGGCATTTCCCTTTTACCGCCGGAACGCATACCTCCGCAGGAATTTGATCAATTGCCTCAAAAAGAGAAAGAAGAGCTCCAGCAGCGCATTGATGTTCTCGTTGTTATTGATGATGGCGACCATGAAGAAAAAGACAAAATCCCCTATATTGAAAAGCTTTCAAAAACTATTAGCAAATATGCGGAAGAAACTGATAAACATATTAAGACACAAACATTGTATGTCAGCGAGATTAAGGAATTATGCTTTGACGCGAAATATGAATTGATTACCCGCGTTTCCTATGGGTCTGCTGTTCATGATCCAAAAGATTTCTTGGGCGCATTAAAAATTACTGATATTCATAAAACGATGGTGTTAAAAAAATTTGAGAAGTATGTGGCGAGTTATGTTGCTGTTGGAAGCATGTTTCGAGGAGATGCGCGAAGCAATGATATTGATGTTGCCGTGGTGATTGATGATACTGATGTCAAGCGCATGAACAGAATTGAACTGCGGGATAAATTAGGCGCGATTATCCGAAGCATGGGCTATGAAGCGTCACAAATTGCTGGCGTGAAAAAAAGCTTTCATATGCAAGTCTATATTCTCACTGATTTCTGGGAGTCGATTAAAGAATCAAGCCCTGTCATTTTTACGTTTTTGCGCGACGGTGTGCCTCTGTATGATAAAGGCATTTTTATGAGCTGGAAACTGCTCTTGAAGATGGGACGGATCAAGCCAAGCCCTGAGGCGATTGATATGCACATGGATGTAGGATTGCGATTGATTGACCGCGCGTATGGGAGATTGTTGAGTGTTGTTGGAGAAGATTTGTACTACGCAACCTTGAACCCGAGCCAGGCAGCATTGATGATGTACGGATTAGCGCCGAGCACACCAAAAGAGACTGTTCGGTTAATGGAAGAAATTTTTGTGAAGAAAGAAAAATTGCTTGAAGGGAAATATGCAAAAACACTGGAAAAAATGGTGAAGTATTTCAAGGATATTGAGCATGGAACGCTGACCAAGATTACTGGAAAAGAATTGGACGCGCTCTTTAATGAAGTTGATGTGTACTTGAAGCGCATTAAAAAACTATTCCAGCAGATTGAGAAGCAGGCGGAAAAACGAACGATCACTGAACTGCAGCAGAATACCTTGCATGCAGTCGATGACTTACTGCGAGCAGAAAAATTAATCGAGCTTGGCACAGAAAAAGGATTCAAAAAGCTGATTGCTAGAGGAGTCATTCCAAAACGCTATCACGAAACATTCACCAAAATTCAGGCGCTTGGAAAAACAGTGCTGAACAAGCATGAACTTGAAAAATTGCGACGTGAAAGCGCTGAATTTTTACGCGCGATGGTTGAATATGTGCAGCGAAAACGCGGCGTTGAAGTCGAACGCACCAAAATAAAGATCAAACACGGCGACAAGTATGGAGAAGTATATCTGCTTGAAACTACTGCTTATCTTGTTGAAGATGTTGATGCGGAACAAAAAGTGATCACGAAAGCCCCTATTTTGCCGAATGGAGGGATTGGTTCGATGACAACCAGCAACCTGCATGAGCTTGAAGAAGCGCTGACTGCAATTTCTTTACCCAAAAAAGTGTTTATCAAAGAACAGATTTTTGAGGATTTACGGAAAATTTATGGAAAAGATGTAGAGATTATGATTCATTACTGAAGATCGAACAGCGCATCTGCATCATCTCGACTTATTTTTTCGACATTCACCTTTCCTGTTTTCAAGATAAAATCGATTGAACAGTTTCCATTAAATTCATTCAACCATTTTTCTCTGATGTTTCTGAATCCTTTTTTTGAGAGATAATCTTTAATTTCTCTTTTCAGAGATTCGCTTTCTTTATTCTTGCGTGAGAAATATGCTCTTTTTAGTGGTATCAAATGTCACTAACACATACATGCTTTCAGGAATTCCATTGCTGCAAAACTTCCGCAAGCAAGCGCACGCCAAATCCCGTTGCTCCTTTTACAGTATAGGAATTTTCTTTATCGCTAAACGCTTTTCCCGCAATATCAAGGTGTGCCCACTTTGCGCCCTCAGGAACAAATTCTTTCAAAAACATGCCTCCGACAATCGTCCCAGCTTTGCCATCCCAACCGCCGAGATTTTGCACATCGCCGACAGCGCCTTTATGGAGTTCTGCATATTCGTCGTACAATGGCAGTTCCCAGACACGTTCATAGGCGCGTTCACCCGCTTGTTTTATTGTTTCTACGAGCTGCGCGTCGTTGCCCATGATCGCGGCGCAGACATCTCCCAACGCGACTGACGCTGCGCCAGTTAAGGTTGCAATATCAATAACAACCGCAGGTTTAAATCGCGCGGCATAACTCAGTGCATCTGCTAACGTTACTCGTCCTTCCGCGTCAGTATGCTGGATCTCGATGGTTTTTCCATTCAATGCAGTCACAACATCTCCCGGACGATACGCGTTGCATCCAGGCATATTTTCCGCTGCTGCGATAAGTCCAACAAGATGAAGAGGAAGTTTCAGTTTCCCCGCAATGTATAAAACACTAATAACTGCTGCAGCGCCGCTCATGTCGTATTTCATGGTTTTCATGGCGTCTGCCAGCTTGATGCCTAAGCCACCGCTATCAAAAGTAATGCCTTTGCCAACAAGAACAATCGTTTGCGCTTTCTTTTTCCCTCGATGTTCCATCACAATAAATCGAGGAGGATGCGCGCTGCCGCTGCCGACTGCAAGTGCTGCATGCATACCTATTTTTTTCATCTGCTGTTCATCAAAGATGGTGCATTTGACGTTTGATTCTTTGCAGAGTTCTTTCGCTTGTTCTGCGAGGATTTCAGGCGTCAAGGAAATTGCGGGCGTATTAATCAAATCACGCGCAATATTCGTCGCTTGACTGACAATTTCAGCGTCATGCATTCCCTTTTTGACGAGAATATCATCGCGCCCATGATAAAGAGTGAATTGTTCAAGCGGTTTTTTCCTGTCTTTTTCCTGTGTTTTATAGCGGTCAAACGTATAATTTGCCAAGATTGCTGCTTCAGTTATGGTTTTTCCTAAACTATAAGGCTCGAGATCAATATTCGCTGCGCAAAAACTCATGTTGAGTATTGCAGATTGTTTCGCTCGCTTCACTGCGTTGCCAATTCCCTTTCTGAGTTTTTCCAGAGTGAATTCCTTCTGTTTTCCCAAGCCAACAAGCATCAATCGTTTTGCAGGCAATAATTCATTTGTGTTGAGCAGATAAATTTCGCCAACTTCTCCTTTGAAGTCTTTGCTTTCCACGAGCCGTAAGAGTAAGTGGTGAAGCGCCTTATCGAGTTGCGCAAGCTCTTCGTTGCCTTTCGCATCTTCAAAGAGAGGAAAACACAATATATCGTCTTTGATTTCAACTGCTCGTTTTGCGCCCGTAAGAAGTTTCATGACACTATTGGTCTTTGGAACAGATATATAAATCTTGCTTTGGAATTGTATTGTTAACTTAAAGGGATTTAGTAATTATTCAGCTAATTCAGTAGAATTCTGTAAAAATACTCTGCTACATTTGGCGCATGTATGCTTTCTTCCAGTCTAGAGAATTACTATTTTGTAAAGAGAGTTTGGACATTTTATCATTATTTTTTCAGCTTATCTGAAATTAGCTTCTCCAATATTTTTATGATGTGCTTGAATTCAAGTTTATTCTTTTCTAAGTAATCTGGATCTATAATAAAACCCTTATAGCCTATATCATTACGAATATTTTTCAATTGATGGATGATCCCTGCTTCATATACAAGATCAGGATAATGTTGCCTCAAATAAGAAATTAAACATTCGTGATTGTCTGAGTTATAGCCTTCGATATAGAATAAAGCTGTTAACAATTCCTTCATTATTTCATAATATCCTTCTGCCACAATGGAGCTATATTTCTGATTAAATTCGTAAACTGTCAAAAATTCGTGCCTTAATTTTGCCATGCTCAACAAAGCTTTAGCGCGTTCTTTATCTTTAGGAATTTTTTTGATATGTTCTTTTAGGCATGCGCCCCATGACATTAATTCTCTTTGTGCCATTTTCTATCTCCATTTTACAAATCCATATAAAACTATTCCATTAAGAATATTATTGAATAACTCTTTGCTCAAATTTTTTAGTTCTGATTCGAATATTATATGTATTTTATGTCCCAATTTTTTTTCAAAACTTTTGAGCTCTAAAATTCTTTCGGAGGACTGAATGAATAAGTCTATATCGCTATCTTTATAATAATTGCCTTTAGCTGCACTACCAAACAGAACTATGCATTTAGGGAGTGTTTTTTCTTCCAAATAATCCAAAATTCCAGAAAGATATATTTTATAGATAATTCTCTGCTGTTTGTAGACAACAAACATCTTATTAGATTCGTCTGCAATATAACTAGGATAAAGCGTTTTCTCACTTTTCCTGATAAGTCCTTCTTCTAAGAGCTCTTCTAAATATTTTTTAACAGAAGTAACAGCTATATCTGTAAGCCTCGATATTTCTCTTATCTGGAAATTCTTTGAAGGCTCTTCAAAAAACAGTTCCATTATCTTTAGTTTGTTTATATGTAACATTTTATGAACAACTGTACTATAAAAGTAACACCTATATATAAACTTTTCTATAATCTTTGCACTTTTTCTAAGATGATATAATAAACGCCCTGAACTGCATCTTCGAATAAAGGAAAACACAATAGCTCATCTTTAATCTCAACTGCGCGTTTTGTACGGTAAGGAGTTTCATTGCGCTGTCTATATTGAGAACGGCTAAATAAATACCATTTAAGTTTGACAGATGCGTAGCTGTTTTATCCGAAGAGATTATGTGATCAAACAGTCAAACGTGAATGGATAGTCCACATAACAGATTAAAAATCATTCAGTGAAATCTGCTTATGCGTTTTCAAGAGATCATCAAAAGACACGTGAAAAAAGGTCAGCACCGCCTCTGCAATGGGCTTGATCTGCTTTTCAACATAATGATCATAATCAAGTTTGTTCTTCTGAAATCCAACTGCCTCTGGACCATCAACAGTCATGTAATATTCCATGATGCCTACTTTTTCAATGCCTGCTTTTCTCGCGGCTTTGATGTGGGGAGGGGTAGTTTTGGTATAAGCGTCAACGCTCTTGCGAATGCCTTTTCGATAGACGAGCATGGAATCATATTTTCCTGACTTCAGATCATTGACAAATTCCTTGATAAACAGCGTTGGATTTTCTTCATGAAAGATTTTCCAATAAAGTTCGCGCTGAAATTTCTGCGCAGCGTCAGTCCAGTCTCTTCTGACAGACTCCAATCCAACAAATTCTACTTCTTCTTTTCCATCTTCAATCAGTAAGCCGCTATAGCGTTTTTTTGCTCCTTCTCCAACCTCACTTTTTCGCACTTTTGGCAGGAGCAGCTTTTTGTAAACTTTATCAAACTCCAGCTCCAAATAAGATTCGCGATTATACTCTTTTTTGACAAAGGTTTTGAAAAAATAAGTCATATCGTGCTGCAATTTTTTTCCAAGCGCAACAGCATCGTCATAGTGTTTGAGTTTTGGATCAATAAACAGCGAATCAGTGTCTCCATAGATCACGTCATAGCCGCGCTTCTGAATTTCTTCCGCGCATGTTTGGATGATCAAACGGCCAAAGTGGGTGATTGCATTTGACATATCCAGCGAATAGAAACGGAATGTCGGATTTGCCGCGATGCCGAAAAAGGAGTTCATCAAAATTTTAATTGCGTGGCTGCTGAGCTGGTCTTTTCTTTTTTTTGCTGCATCCCGCTCCAGCCATAACTGTTGAATCAACTGTGGCAGAATTCCTTCTTCTCGTTTGAAATATGCGCCGTTCGGAGCTTCAATGAGCTCTTCTTTGTTGTATTTTTTTGCCTCCTGTTTTCCGACGAAGGTGACAGGATCAATATTAAATGTTCGCATGATCGAGGGATACAGGCTTTTGAAATCAACAATGATGCTGTTTTCATAGATGCCTGGCTTTGGATCCCGTACAAAACCTCCAACGATCCGTTCATCCCGGTCAAGAATAACTGCGGTTGGAGCAACAAGTTTTCGTTTTTGCAGTTCGCGCAAATAAAGGGCGTCAAAAGAAGCGATGCTTGCGTTCACGCGGTCAAGCTGCATCCTGGTTAATAGCGATCGTCGAATAGTAAGCGAAAGCGCATCAGTCTTGAAGATGATATTGTATGCGAGCTCGGCATCCTTCAAATTATAATCAACAAGTTTCTGCGGATTATTGTTGTACGCGTCATCGATCTGCTCATATTTCTTTGGTCCTTCAATCAGTTTTTTTTCACCAAGAAATGTCTGCGCGGCAGTATCGAGTTTATAATTATCCATTTTGATAAAGGACATCTTCAGCAAGTGAATGCCATCCAATACCATCCGTCCAGGAATATCCGCGCTTGAGTCGCGAAAAAAAGATTCTGAAATGCGAAGCTTGCATGGCCAGGGTACTCGTCCAAACAGAAACGGTATATGGTATTCCTTGTATTTTTTCTGCAGATAGTTCAGATCAAAATCAATCACATTCCAGCCGACAATCACATCAGGGTCAAGCTCCTTAACAATATTCATAAAACGTTCGAGAACTTCCTCTTCTGTTGCAAAGCATTCTGCATTCTTGTATTTCCCGCCCTTCTTCACCAGAAACACTTTTTGGAACGATTCTGTATAAACAGAAATCGCATAGAGATCTCCTGCATGTTTGTCGGTTTCGATGTCAAACGAAAGCACCTTGAGTTTTGGAAAGTAGTTTGCTGGCTTCAACGTTGGGTTATGATAAATCCTATCAATGCTCTCACTGAGTTCATAGTCTCCATCAATCTCCAGAGAGCCGCGAATGTCATGATCTATCAAAAAACGATAGGGAAAGCGAATGTCTGCTTCGTAACAAGAGATTCCTTCTTCAAGCAGCATATTTCTGAATGGCGCGACATCTTTTGGGCTTTCCAGAACAATTTTTGTGACGTTTTCTCCTGTAAACGTTGTGAAATCAGTATTTTCGTAGAACGCGTGGTTGTTTATTTTTTTCGCCTTCTTTATATCATGGGTTCGAATATAAAAATACGGTTTAAACTCGTTAATCGTTAAGAAGCTTTGGCCGTTTTCTAATCGTCCAAAAAGGTAAACGAGCGATTTTCCATGTTCGGTGTGATAGGTGGGATAGACAATGAATCCTTTCATACTATAAATATATCGAGGTGATTATAAAAAGATATCCTCTTGTATCTTGTCGTAATTGTTCAGTTAATGGTACCCTCCATTAAACAGAACGAGTTATACATTCTGCAATAAGGAATCATCTTTCTCCATCCGTATCCGTAATAACAGCCGATTCATATCAGTAAATCCCGTTCGCCCATGAAGAATCTCGTGATTATTAGTAAGCAGCATATCTCCCGCTTCCAAGCGAAAAGAAGTGCGTGAAAATGTTTCCAATGCTCGAGTAAAAAAAGTTAAGGCATCACACTGTTCCCCACTTAATTGGCGCGGACTCCCAGGATCAACCATCACATCATGACGATAACGAAGAAGGGGAACATCGCCAACCACAGGAGCGAAGATCCACTCATATTCAGAAGGGTTCAGTGTTTTTGTAAAAGAATCAGGAACACGAAAACTAAACTCAGTTTTTCTCAACACATGCAAACACCGCTGGCCATCAGTTGACTCGGCGAGATCATCAAGAAGAGATCTTCCATCAACAACAGATAATTCTCCTCCCCCATCCCGTGCTGGTCGAACAGCGTACAGCATCACATACTGTTCAGGGACAGGACGATAGGCAGAATCAGTATGCAGTGCCGCCATATAATTATGTTCAGAAATAGTAGGATGATGATCTGGTTGAAGATCTTTTCGCGGGGTCACTGGCCACACTCTTCTTCCATGGCAAAGATCAGTTTCTGTCGGAAATCCAATCGATGCGGCCAAACACAACAACAGTTCTTCAATTCCCTTTTCATGATAAGGAATGAAAGGCAGCCCTCGCAATACGACAAAACGAGGTTGATGAGCGTCAAGCAAACAAGTACGAATATCTGCGCACAGCTCACTATAAGCAGGATCAGTTTCACGCAGAGTCTTACGCAAAAAATCAACATGAAGATCCTGACAAGAATGAGCATCAACGCCATCGCGAAGAAGACGGGCAGCCAAACCCTCCGGGTCACGTAGAAAATCACAGTTCACAACCGTATGCTCACGAGTAGTGATCATGCTAATCACCCACACATTTATGAGATGAAGAAGAATATAAGCTTTCCTCTCTTAGAACATGTATTATTCAGTTCACGATGTCTAAAAAGATAAAATAAAAGTTGGAGTTATCTTTTACTAAGCGCCGAAGATGTACCTATGCGCTTCTTGCGCGTCTCATCCATACATCAGCGTTCCCACGACAACAACGCCATCGACGATAATCCAGAGGATATACATGGTGATGAGCTGTTTATCTCGATGCACAATGCCATACACAAGAAGCGGCAGTGTGAGAATCAGGTACGCGCTCCAGGTAAAGAGAGAAATACCTACGGCAGTTTTTTCCATGAATATTTTGTAGATCTGCGGCGCAGTCGTCAGCGGGCCAATAACTGCGACAGCCATAACAAGGTGATCAAGAAATCGTATTCTTGAATTTGGATGCGGATATTTTTCATAGTATTGATGAATGCGTTTTCTTCGATGCAGATGAACAGGACCATATTTCATGGAGTTACCTTTTTTTGTTCGATCTCAATCAAATGTCGCGGTGACTTTGTTAAGAGTTTAACAGTATCGCCAACAGCTAATGTATCTTCAATTCTGATGCCAACTTCTTTTTTCCCCTGTTTGAAATAAATGCCAGGCTCAATCGTAATAATATCTCCTTTCTTGAGAATCTCCTGAGATGTAGGCCTAAGTGTTGGTAGTTCATGCACTTTTTTTCCGACGCCATGGCCTAATGCGTGCACAAAGTATTTTTTGTAGTCTTTCAACAGCACTCGAGCATGCACATCAAGATCCGCGCAGTTTGCGCCAATGCGAACGCGTCGTACACACTTCCATTGACAGGTCTTAACGAGATTGTAGAGATTTTTTTCTGCTGCGGTTGCTTTTCCAATAAAGAGTGTTCGTGTCATATCCGCGCAATAGCCGTCGTATTTTGCGCCAAAATCAAGCACAAGAAAGCCGCGTTTGAGTTTTTTCTTTCGTGGTTTTGGATGAATAACTGCGCAATTATTCGCGACAATAGGAGGATATGCTGGCTT
>JBBSXE010000022.1:0-4370 GCA_038045925.1 Nanobdellota archaeon | reverse complement strand
GGAGAGCACTACGCTGAAGACGTAGGGGTCGGGTGTTCAAATCACCCTCCTCCCATCTTTTTCCTTTCCATAAATTATTTAAAGAAGCTTCTTAGTTTTGTTAGAATGGATAAACCTCTCGCTTACGATCCAAACATTATCGAAAAAAAATGGCAAGCGTATTGGGAAAAACAGAAGATTTACTCTTTTCAGCAACCCAAAGATACGGAAAATGTTTTCTCTATCGATACTCCGCCGCCTACACTTTCTGGCGCGATGCATATTGGACACGCGTTTTCCTATTGCCAAGGAGATTTTATCGCACGCTATCAACGTATGCGCGGGAAAACTGTGCTCTGCCCTTTTGGTACTGATGACAATGGATTGCCGACAGAACGCCTCGTTGAGAAGTTGAAAAATGTGAAAGGAACAAAGATGGATCGTGAATCTTTTGTCAATCTTTGCGAGAAAACGGTTGCAGAACTGAAGCCAGATTTTGTTCAACCTTGGAAAGCGATTGGATCTTCGTGTGATTTTTCAACCAGCTACTCGACAATTGATGAGAACAGCAGGAGAACGTCGCAATATTCTTTTTTAGATTTATCTCGCAAAGGACGCGTGTATCGCGAAGAATCGCCAGTTGCGTGGTGCACTCAATGCCAAACCGCTATCGCGCAAGCTGAATTTGATAATATTGAATCTTCCAGCACGTTTAATGATATTCTTTTTCGTGTTGGCGGGAAGGATTTGATTATTTCTACGACCAGACCAGAATTATTAGCTGCCTGCGCTGCCGTGATGGTGCATCCTGGTGATAAACGCTACAAACAATTTGTTGGAAAATTCGCCATTGTTCCTCTCTTTACATATGAAGTTCCTATTCTTGCAGATGAGCATGTCGCGATGGACAAAGGAAGCGGCGCAGTCATGTGTTGCACATTTGGAGATAAAGTTGATATTGCATGGTGGAGAAAGTATAAACTTCCTTTGCGCGTTATTTTTGAAAAACATGGCATGATGAACGCTCTTGCCGGAGTTTACCAAGGAAAACCTTTGAAGGAAGCGAAAAAACTCATTCTTGATGATCTGAAACAACAAAAACTCTTAATCAAACAACAATCGATTACGCACGCAGTCAATGTTCATGAACGCTGCGGAACACCCGTAGAATTTTTGAAGACAACCCAGTGGTATATTCGCGTTCTTGATATGAAGGAACAATTGATTGAAGCCGCAGACAAGATTACGTGGTATCCGGAATTTATGAAAAAACGGTACACTCATTGGGTTGAAAATCTTGGATGGGACTGGTGCATTTCCCGACAACGGTTTTACGGCATTCCCTTTCCTGTGTGGTATTGCAAACAATGTAGCAACATTCTTTTCGCGGATGAGAAAGACTTGCCTATTGATCCTCTCTTTCATCAACCAAAAAAAAGATGCAGCTGCGGCAGCAACGAATTTATTCCAGAAAAAGATGTGATGGATACATGGGCAACGTCCTCTTTGACACCAGACATTGTTTTAGGATGGCCAGATCATGAAAAACAGTTTACTTCACTTTCTCCGATGAGTTATCGATTTCAGGCGCATGACCTCATCAGAGTATGGACATTCTACACAATTGTGAAAAGTCTTTTACATCATAACCAAATTCCTTGGAATACCATTAGCATTTCTGGATTTCTTCTTGATCCGAAGGGAGAGAAAATGTCAAAGTCGAAGGGCAATGTTATCGATCCCGTTATGATCATTCAAAAATTTTCTGCAGACGCACTTCGCTACTGGGCCGCAGGATCAAAACTTGGAGAAGATCTCGCGTACCAAGAGAAAGATGTTGTCACTGGGCAAAAAACCGTTATGAAATTATGGAACGCAAGCAATTTTATTTCTTCCCATCTTAAGGACTATAAACCTAAAAAACCGAAGACATTTGAGCTCATGGACGCATGGTTATTGAGCAAACTGCACGCTGTTGTCGTAAAGTCCACAGACGCATTTGAGCACTACGCATATTGGCAGGCAAAAGCGGAAGTTGATTTCTTTTTTTGGCATACGCTCTGTGACCAGTATTTAGAAATTGTGAAAGATCGTTTGTATAATCCTGACAAGCGAGGCGAGACTGGAAAAGAAAGCGCACAATACACCTTGCATGTTGCATTCTCTACACTGCTGAAACTCTTCGCGCCATTTTTACCATTTATTACAGAGGAACTTTATTTTCAACTGTTTCAGAAAGAAGAAAAAGAAAAATCCATTCACCTGTCTTCTTGGCCAGACACGAAAAATATCTCTTTTTCAAACGATGCAACTACTGTTGGAGATAAGTTTGTTACAATCTTAACTGATGTACGACAATTTAAGAGCAAACAGAAAGTTTCTTTAGCTGCTGAAATCACATTGACGCTGGAGAAAAAGGATTATGCACTTTTGAAACCGGTTTTTGCAGACTTACAAGCGGTGACGAAGGCGAAAGAAATTAAGGAAGGAAGCTTTATTATCAATCTTTGATTGTTTACTGTGATTAAATCAACAGTTCTTCTTCTTTTATCTCTGGGAGCGCAGTTTTTTTCGTGAGACTCCAATCAAGCTTTATGAGGTTCCTGACAAAAGAGTTTTCAAGATTCAGCTTGTAGTACTCAGATTTGCCTATTTTTCTTGTTTTCATGACAATCTTCTTTTCCACCCAACTTGGAAAGAAAGAAGTTAAAGAGTTATAACTCACATTGCTTCCTCTTGCTATTTCTGTCAGAGGAAAGTCAAAAAAATGATTATCTATGAAAAAGTCAAACACCCTCAGCCCAGGAGTATCTCCAAAATAGTCCAAGAATATTGATTTATTTTCTTTGGTTTTCATGCTTATCCCTCTTCAATACTTATTTTCTTACTTTCTGATGATTTCAAATATATTTAAATAAACATATCCAAATATTCTTTATAAATCTTTCTATTAATCAAAGAATATTTCAAAAATAGCAACTTTTATAAGCAAAACATTTTTTGATAACTTATGATCCAAGAGGATGCAGAGTTAGAAAAAGCCCAAGTATTGTTCAAGTTAGCAAGAAAAAATAATTGGACGCATAAATACGATAGGCTTGAGTATTTCAAGAGATTTCAGCATCTGCAAGATATTGTGAAAGAATTATTAGCCAGCGGGTGGATCATCATTTATAAGAAACCAAGCTTTACGGGCATCGCATTAAACACAGAGCATAAGAAGGAAATAGTGTCTTTTATTGAAGAAAAGATGCCCCACATTAAAGGAATGATTTAACTTAATACGTACTGCTAAACGGTGGCTTTTTATACTCTCTTCTTGCTTTTGCAGTTATGGACTCTGCTGCAAAACAACAGCTGAAACGACTCCTTAAGGAACTGCGAGGAATTCGCGGGAGACATACTGAACTTGTGTCAGTCTATATTCCTGCCGGCTATGATCTGAATAAAATTATTGGGCATCTGCAAGAAGAACAAGGCACCGCGAAGAATATCAAAGACGCAAAGACGCGCGGAAATGTGATTGACTCGCTGGAAAAATGCATTCGCCATTTACGGCTCTTTAAGCAAACTCCTCCACATGGCTACGCCGTGTTTGGCGGGAATGTTGCCGCGCAAGAAGGAAAAGTTGATCTTCGGGTGTGGGGTATAGAACCGCCAGAGCCATTAAATATGCGCATTTACCGTTGCGATCAACGCTTTGTGATTGATATTCTTGAAGAGATGATGGAACATAAAGAAGTCTATGGGCTTATTCTTGTTGATCGGAGAGAAGCGACGCTTGGATTATTAAAGGGATCGAGCATCACCGCGCTGACTGACCTGACCTCTGGCGTGCCTGGAAAGTTTAAAGCAGGGGGGCAATCGGCAGCTCGTTTCGAACGCTTGATTCATGGCATGGCTATTGAATTTTTTAAACGCATCGCAGAATCTTGCAATAAAGAATTTCTCCCCTTGAAGAATTTGAAAGGCATTTTGCTCGGAGGACCTGGACCAACAAAGGAAGAATTTCAAGACTACTTAAACAATGAGCTGAAGAAGAAAATTCTTGCTGTGCAGGATGTTACCTATACTGATGAAAGCGGGCTGCATCATCTTGTTGAGAAGAGCGCTGACATTCTCGCGAAAGAAGAGATCATCGCGGAGAAGAAAATCATGGATAGATTTTTCACGATGCTCGCGAAAGACATTAGTAAAACCGCATACGGAGAAGACGCTGTGCGCAACGCACTCTCTCTTGGCGCTGTTGACATACTGTTGATTTCTGAAGGCTATGATGACAAAAAAATTGAAGAATTTGAACTACTTGTGAAGGAATCGAGCGCAACACTGCAGATTATTTCTCTTGATACGCGTGAAGGACAGCAACTGCGCGATCTTGGCGGGATTGC
>JBBSXE010000021.1:0-14735 GCA_038045925.1 Nanobdellota archaeon | reverse complement strand
CCATTAATGCATTTTTTTATGATGAAAAAACATGGTGCGCAGCACTAATACTTTTTTTATTCTTTAAGAATTTTAAAAGTCTCTATTATGTCTGAAATTTATATTGATCCCACTGCTTTATCCCCCATGCGCTCAGTTCCTCAAAGAAATGCGCATCTTCTGGAAGAGGGTTGACCGTAAAAATCTCGATACTCCTTCCGTGGCACAAGTTTAGAGCGACTGCGTAAGAAATCTCTGCAAAAGTATTGCCGCCGATGTAGTTTTTCTTCCCATCTTTATCATAATTGAGAATAAGCAAGATGTCTGCACTTTTTACTTTTTCGAAATGATTCTTTGTTTCTCTTCTTTTCACATGTTCAAATTCTTTTATATTGTTATCTTTATCCCTTATTTTATGAAAATCGATAAGTGTTGGCGTATCTACACTATACCCTTTTGACTCGAGAAATTCTTTCCAATATTTCATTTTTTCTAGAAAGCGCATAGAACCGCAGATAACAACTTTTTGTTCAGCCATAACATATATTGAGAATTACTTCTTTAAAAACATTTTCTTTTTTTCACCACTTGTGATCTTCTTATTTTTTAAAAGAATTATTTGATTAGTAAATCACAAAATTAATCGTTTTCGTCGCAAACAAAATCAAAAGAATTCCAAGCGCGATCATCACTACGCCTGTCCAGAAGCGCATCCATTTTTTCTCTTTTTCCTTCCACTTTTTCACTCTTTTTGCGCTGAATCCGAAATATATCATCATCAGAATAACAATCAGCGGAAGAACAAAAATAAAGTTATAGAATAGGAGATACGAGACGACGGTGAAGTCAAACCCGATCTTCGCTAATAACGTCGTAATCGCGAGATATGGGCCGCCAGTACAGGGAAGCTCGACTGCCGCAACGAAAATACCAAGAATAATCGCGCTATGGAAACTTATTTTTTCTAAAGATTTCTTAATTTGTTCAACGCGTTTCTGCGCGATATGGAGCGAAATACCTTTTCCATACCACCAAAAATCCTTGATTTCGATTAGACCAAGAAGAATGATTAAAACGCCGACAAAAATACCCAGAGGCTCTGCAATGTTAAGCTTTTGAATAAAAAATAAGAGGCCAATGCCTGCCAAAAAATAGGTGATATACACAGCACCGATATAGATGATACCGAGCATCAGCATCTTTTTTTTGTTATAGTGAAACTTCAGCAGCGTGGTCAACATGAGAATCAACACGCCAATAGCGCATGGATTAATGGAATCAACTAACGCTGTCGGGATTACCACTGAAAGCGCTGGAAGCTCGACAACCATCTACCAAGAGCACCCTGCTTTCTGTGCTAATTCTTCAAATGAAGTCACACCAACAACAACTTCGCCGCTTGGAAATTCCCATGTTGGATATTTTTCTATGTTTTTCTCCAGACAAAGTTCTGCCTGCTCTTTTTCTCCGCGCGGATCACATTCGATATACACATCGCGACTCATGATGATTTCATAGCTTTTTCCAAACATCTTTTTCTGCTCAGCGCAGTTTGGGCACCAGAACGCTCCATATTCCTTCACACCTTTGTCTGCAAGACAGTTTGCGAGCGCGTCCACTCTTTCCTGCGGATACTGAGAAGAACTACATGCTGCAATAAACAAGAAAGCTACTAGAAACATTGCTCCAATTATTTTGTTCATCGTTTTCCCTCCATGGTAAATAACGCATATGTAATCACCAACATAACAACATCTAGCGTTAAACAGAACAAACACCAAGTCTGCAAGACTTCTGCTTCGATGTAGATGAGAAAAGCTGCGTAGACAAGACTAAGCACCATGATGATTTTCATCACTTTTATCAGTGTTTTTTCATTCATGCCTAAGAATGATTTTTTTCGATAGATTCTTCCTGCGGCGAGAAGAAAAAAGAAGAAGACTCCTATACTGATCAGCGCGTTTGGTATAGAAAAGCTCATATAGAAATTTTTCTGAAAAACGATGCTTAACGCAAGGTTTGTAACACCATCAAGCGTCGAGTACTCTCCTTTATTGACGATATCACAGCTAAATGATTTTCCAAAATTACAGAATCTGCTTACTTCTGTGGAAAAATGCTGGTAGAGCAAGAAAAGCGAGATAAGCACCGCAAAGAAAGAGAATACTGCAATGATTTTCAGCGCTGTTTTTTTCTCCATGTTATCCGAAAGCCTCCCAGACAAAAAATACGATGATGAGAACGCTACATAACAACGTAACAAGTATGGCATCATTTGTTAAGCGATGTATGTCTCTGTTTGTTTTCAGCTTGATGAGGTGCGCAAAAATAAAGAATAAGATAATCGCGAGCACTCCTTTTCCAATCCAATGATGGTAAAATGTTCCCTTGAGAAAATTTTTAAACGCTTCATTTAATTCTGCATATACAGTCATAAACGTGATTCCAATAACGGTTATGATCGCGCTCGTGACATGATTTTTTACTGCGTCTTCTTTCATGCGAGATGCATCACCTCAAGCGCGGTTCGAAATCCTGTCGAAATGAGATATCCCATCAACGCCATTAAAAATCCTAGAAGAATGATTAAAACTGCCAATTTTCTTACTGTTTTTATTTTTCGTATATCTTTTACTGTTGCGCTTCGCAGTATGAAATAATTTGCCGCTGCAAGAAATGGAAGAAAGAGGAAGATATGCTCCTTCGCCTCCATCACGACATTATGCGCCCATGGCTGCGGACCTTCCTTGATGACGGGCTTGACGTTTGCTCCATAAAACGAAACATAGTAGAAACCACCGACGAACCAGCTGAGGATGAGAAATATAAGACCAAGCGCCGCTCCAATTTTTGCACGCCGCAGTCGTTCTTGTGTCGGGTTGAGAATTTCAATAAAAATCCAGACGAATGCGAGAATAGCAATCTCTCCCAGAACTGCATGAAGACCTACTAAAAATGGATGAGCCATTCTTACACCTCTCTTTTGTTATATTTTTGGTATTTATAGGGTTATTGGTTTGACTTCGTGATTATCTCACCAGTAGATCTAAAAGAAGTTTTATTCCTTACACAGATCAACGTTGAAGAACGCACCTGTTATCTTTGACATTGGCCTTAACAATGATTCGCATTTCACATTCAAAAATAATTCTGTTTTTTCCGACGTTTGTTTCAATTGCAGATCAACAACCGCGCTCTGCTGGAGCCTAAATTGTTCTGCTGTACTCCGCTCCGTTGGATGGGCGACAAGAAACGCGATGATGAGAATAATGGTCGCAAAAGAGATAACTCTCATTTCTGTTGGCTTGTCCATTCTTTTTTTATGTTTGTTGCAGTATAAAAATGTTTGCGCTATTTGTTTTTGCGAGAGATTTGCGCATTATAGACTAACTGGCTTGCTCTTATGCGGAACACTGACAACGAGATTCTCTCGACAACAACTTGCCATTTTCCATGCCACCGCAGATCATTCTAAAAATTCTTTATTCTTGATCTTCTCAGGTAAATAAACCTCGGAAATGAAGCTAATGCCTCTCGTTGCTAACGACTGAATTTCTACTTTACCATTAAAATCTTTCATCATTTTAAACTGCCGTTGCCATTGCTTGTTTTCTTTAAACCATTCATATTCTGAAATCTGCTTCAGCCTCGTTGTATCTTGGTCATTTAACTTGATGAGCTGTTTTTTCAGATCATATTTTATAATGTCATCGCACGTGATACCCAACAGCTTTACATTAGGGATGGTGAGGCGCTCTGAAGCATGAGCCAACGCAATACTGCCATATTTTACGACTGAATAAATGTACCAACCCCATGGGTCATTATCCACGAGTACATATATGGGCAAGTTTTTTTCCTCAGATAAGCGTTGGAGAAGTCTTCTGATTCCTCGTGTCGTTTGACCTTGTGACGTGACAAGAGCACAATTATTCTTTTGCCAGAATTTGTCCTCATTTAACCTTTCAAATATACTGGCTTTCTCCATGTAGAGTATATATTTGGCATCAACCTTTTTGAAAACTAATTCATCTGTAATAGATGGGACAGAATACCCACCACGACCTAATCTCGAACAATCGATAGTGTCCCCGATGTCTTCTAAGATGATGTTACCGACCATGCTTCCCATTTTATTTGCTGAAACATGTAATTGTTCTCTGGACAGATTTGTAATGACTTCAAGATCTTCTATGACTTTGTCGCTTTCTATTTGGTCATCAACAATATTTACGTTTGTTCCGGGAATAGTACGTTTTACAACATAGAATATCCCTCTTAAGTGCTCATGTTTTCCTGTATCTATCAATTCTTTTTTTATCGCGCGAGCTATTTCGACGGTCTGCAGGAATTTTTTCGCGTGCGCGACATTGAAAAATGAGCGCGATCCTTTTTTATCTCCTAATTTGAGAGTCTTTGATTTTTGATCATAAATTGTATTGCTTAAATTTCTCAAGGCGAAAGAAATCTCAGGATTTTTCCCTTTCTCTATATCGCGAACTATTTTCTCTCCAAGCTCTTTCAATTTTTCTGCGGATTTACTCTTTTCCTTTGTCATCTTGTTTTTCTCCATTCGCTTCCGCTATTAACGCGGGGAGCCCTTTCTTTAATATTTTCTGCAGATCTAAAATAATAGGCTCTTTTTTCTTACCGCTTAAATCCGCGAGCGCGTCCGCGACTTCTGGAATGTACTTTTCGAACAATGATATCCGCTCTTTTGCTTCTTTCGCGCGAACATTTTTTCGAATATATCCATTTAATTTTCTTCCTACTTCCTGCAACGCCAATTTAATTTCTTTTATAATTTCCGGATAATGCGCAAGCGCTTCTTTGGATTCTGACGTGAAAGGAACCCAGACTGAAATGAGATGCAATACAAGGACGACTGGACCAGCAGGAAGAGCTCCTTTACTTTGTCCTAAGCCATAATTTCTCCAGACTGTATTAATCGCTGAACGTGTCGCGGCGCATGCAGACTGCTGATATTGCAACGGCACTCTGTTCGCAAATCTGATGAGACGGATGAGTTCTTCTTTCGGAAGTGAACCGCCATATGCGATAGCAGCTTCAATTTGAAAAGGAATGCCCCGATAGACCGCTGGAGAACGCGTGATCGCCGCATAAAATTCTGCATCGATTTCTTTTTTTAGTGCCGCAAGCAAGGTATTTTCACCAATAGGACTTAAACAATCTGTTGGCGGCGCCATAATTTTCGTTTCTTGAACGGACTTGAACAAACGTTCCGCTTGCTCATGCGTTGTTTCTTGCGGTTTAGTTTCTTGCGCAACTTGCGCTTTGGCGAGAATTTCATGCGCGACAGCTGGAGAGACACGACAGAATTCGCTGGTGAAAAATTGCGAAATTGTCTTTGCTTTTGTTACCTTCATCATCTGCATTAATGCGCCGAGCTCGACGCCATAGGGATGCGGCTGAATTTTCTTTGGCTGCTTCGGCAGTTGAGCTGTCGCCTTTCTGTAGGTAACTTTTTCATTTAAAGGATTTATATAGGTAAATTCCGCGTGAGGATTTGAGATAGCGCTCTGCTTTATGTATTCATCAACGCTTTGCTTTCCTTTTTGATATTTTCCTTCAAGCTCAATCTCTACTTTTGTTCCGTGGGATTTATTGAACCACTCGATTTCTTTATCTGTTGTCACATCAGGCTCATTTTTTGCTGTGTTGATACGCAGTTCCATATAATGCGCCGGATGCTTTGGATCGATTCTGGAAGTGATTCGCGCTGGCTTTCCTGTTGTGAGCTGGCTATATAGGATAGAGGCAGAAACACCTATTCCTTGCTGACCACGTGACTGCCGGTTTCCAAAAAATTTGCTCCCATATAGCAATCGTCCGAACACATTCGCTAATTGGGACTTTATAATACCCGGGCCATTATCTTCAACTGAGATAATAAACTTATTTTCTGTAACGCTTTTTATCTGCACAATAATCTCTGGCAGCACGCGCATTTCTTCACAGGCATCCAAACTATTATCTACCAACTCCTTCACTGTCGTGGAAAGTGCTTTGATAGGGTTGTCAAAACCGAGTAAATGCCTGTTTTTTAAAAAGAATTCGCTGACGCTGACTTGCTTCTGCTCTTTTGCTAATTCTTCAGCTCTGAGAGAAGATGTCGACTTATTTTTTTCTTTCTTATCTGCCATGCACGAACCACAAATTTTACAGAACTTTATAAAGCTTATGCTCTTTGCTCAAATGTTTTCAAGTGCCTATACTGCGCTTTGATGAAATTATACATGTTTGCGTGCGGCGCGCCGTTCAGCATTTTTTCGACTGCTTGCTGCGCAATCGCAACGTCGTCTACTTTACCCACGATGGCAACTGTTTTCCCATACACAACAATCGTCGTATTTGTAAATTTTTCCATAACATATCTCGCTTTTCCCTGTGTGCCGATTAAGCGCGCTTTCATCCGTTTTAATTTTTCTGGAGATTTTCCCGTGAAGTCCGGCATATTCACAATTTCAAGCACGATGTTTTCATTTACGAGCTCTAACGCCACATCAGGATTCACACCCCTACCAATTGCGCGAATGATTGGCGTTATCAGATAAGAACCTACAGTGTCTTCCGTTATCATCGAGACATCCCCTTCCTTGCTGACGCGAATTTTCGCGTTGGTCAGCGTTTGAATTTTCCGTTTCGTTGCGCCTTTTCTTCCAATTAAGACAGCAACGCGATCCCTGGGAATCTTTAATTCTGTTTCGTACATGGTTAGAATTCTTTAAATTCGCTTAGATTCTTCAGGTATCCTTTTCTCTGCAGCCACGCAACCTGCGTCTGCCTATATTTGAAGATGATATCTCCTTTTTCATCGCCACCGAATTCCCATGGCTCAACCAACACCACATCGCCTGGGCGCACCCATAATTTTCTTTTTAATCTGCCTGGGATACGACATAACCGAACTTTTCCATCGAGGCAGGCAATGCGCATTCGTGAACCGCCAAGACGCTGATCGAGAATTCCGAGGACTTCTTTTCCCCGAGGCAGCTTCACTCGGCGGATTTCTTCTTCCATCTCCTCCTGTCGCGCGATTTCTTCTTTCTTTTTCGACATGCTACTTTTGCTTTATACTTGCTTTATAAAGATTCTGCCTGATTTTTTTTCAGCAGAGAAAACCCATACCGGAGAATGCCTATTATAAGAATAAGAATGATACTACTACTGACTACTTGCGCTGTTGTTATTTTTCTCCCGCACGTTCCATCGATGCATTTGCTGCTTACACATTCGTAGTTTTCGACGCATACCTGCCCATTTCTTTTCTGCGCTTTCAAGGAGAGATCCTGCGCACAGTATTGTTTTTTCACGACTTCCCCTTTTTGTAAGCAACGCTTTTTTCCATTCTCCAAAATTTGGAGGCAACCATCGGTACAAGCATTTGGATCAACCTTTATCTCACATTTTTTTTCGCAGGGACCGCCGCAATCAACGCCCGCTTCATTTTGATTCCGCACGCTGTCTGTGCATGTCGCGCACGCTGGGCAAGAACCACCGCAATCGACTGCTGTCTCATCACCGTCTTGCAGACCATTTGAACAGGTTGTGACTTTGATGTCTTTCACTGCGGTCTGCACACTGGAGCCGCTTGGACTCGCTTCAAGAGACATGACAACGAACATCTGCGCATTTGGGTAATCAATGGTTAAAATCTCTGACTTCCCCTGGAGATCATTCAGATCAAAACGCGCGCCGTAATTTGTTAATCCGAGGACATGATTCGCGCTTGATGTTTTTGTCGTCACGCCTGTGAACGTTGATGAAATGCCTATTTTTGTTCCTAACGTGGTATCGAAGGTGAATGTTACTGTTTCATCTGCACTGGCTTCTTCCATCTTGCTGCTTGCTGTTGTTACACTGACTACGTTTGTTGTTCCTGCTGGCGTATTTGACGTACCCAAATCCAAAAGACCTCCGCCCTCCACTACGATATTCATTTCATCAGCATTTACATCTCCATCACCATTCATGTCTATCGCGAGATTATTGCCTGCCGCATTTTCAATATAAATTTTCGCATTGATTGAGCCGACAATAAGCGTCGCATCTCCTAAAATGCCTGTTGTCGCGTTTGTATAGGTAAATGTTTTGGTTCCACCACCGAGATCAGTAAACTGCAATTGCTGTGATCCAGTGTTAATTGAATCATATTTCAAGATATATGTTGAACCTGTCTTCGCATTTGATGAGGTGAGAACAAAGTAATCATTTGTGTTGATAATGTAATTTGTTTGGTTTGTACCCTCAATAAACACTAAATCCTGATCATCATCGCCGAATTTAAACGTTGCTTTATTCGAAATGAACGGAACAGAGATCTTTTGCGCTGCCGCATTTGTAAAGCTTAACGTATACTCATCATCGCCACCTGATGGCGTGAATAAAATTTGTGATTGCCCTGGTCCTGTAAACCCGCCAAATTTAAGATCCCAATTTCCCCATAAAATTTTTGGATCTGAAATATATTTTATGATTGACTCGCCTGTTTTTGCATGAATATCTGCCGTTACTACTGCTCTGTATTTAATATCAGATATCTTCAGCACATCATTCACGAGCGTCGCTGCGATAAGCACGAATGCATCGCTTATTACTTGCTTATTTTTCTTCACTCCTTTGTTGAACGAATTATCAGAATATGTTGTGTCTTCAAGCTCAAGCAGATTCGCGCCGATGTAAAATTGGACAAGGTCATTACCGCCTCCGCTAATTAAGACATCTGTTATTCCGAGCGTCAAGCCGTTACCGATATCCTGCGTCTCTGTTTTTACCAGTTTTTTGATATCCTGCCCGTTGATCGTGAGGATCACTGCTTTTGCTGCTGTTTCTATTGTTTTGATGCTTATTTCATATTTGTTACTTCCAATTGTGTACTCTTTTTTTTCTCCTACTCCCAAATAATCGTTGATTGCGCCTGATGCGAGCACAAGATTTATTTTTGAGCCGTCGACTGTTCCTTCGACAATGAGGTATTCTTCGTCAAATATATAGATTTTTGTTCCATCAAGACCTGTGAGCAATTTATCTTTTACTTTGCTTTTAAGTCCTTCGCTAAATTGAATGTGATATTCAAAAAAAGCGTCGGTTACCGCAGATCCTTTTGTGATCTTCAAGAACTCGGCAACTTCATCTGCGTCTGATTTATCGAGAAGCACTTTCGGGCCTGCGATAGCGTTGGTTGCATTTTTGAAACGCAGGTATTGGCTGTATGATGTTGTTCCCTCTTTTGTTTTCGCTGAAGCACTTTTCAATTCTGGAACATGCGATGATGTTATGGCGCCGATTACGTTCCCTAATTCCTCGTTGATTTCGAGATTATCGTTCGACGTCTTGATTTGGAATGATGTTGCTGCAACAAAGGACGCTGTTAATAACATTACTACTATAACAACATATACTTTAAGATACAATTTTTCGTGTTTGAATAACATCCTCTTTTCGCTTTATCCGTTGGCTCTCTATCTTTAAATATCTTCCTCTTGGAGCGGCTTTGCCCGATAAGTGACCGAAAAGGGTGACTTTTCAGGCAGCCGCTTGACTTCTCGGGCAAGTGGCAGTTTTCGGGGGCTATTCGGGCAAAGCTTCTTGGAGCCTAATAAGTACGGTTGCACGATAAATGTTTTTTCCCGATGTTCGATCGCGCGAAAAAAGCGTATGCGAAAGTTTTAAGGTACCTCCGAATCGATTTTTGAGCTTTTTTCCGAGCGCACGCGCAAATTTTTGGGAAGAGAGAAAAATATCATATCCCTTCTCATTTACTTTGACTTCACTAATAAACACATCTTTTCGTTTTTCTACTTGATTCGCTACAAATATAAGCACGTCTTTCTTTTTTGGACGAATCTGCACAATAGCTTCGTAATAATCATTTGGAATGTGCTTGCTTTTGTCTGCCATGTTATCGCGCGTGAATCGGATGCCTTGCGCCGCATGCTGTGCATTTTAATGAAAGAAAACGATCCTCCTTGATAAATTGCGTGTCCGGTTTTCCGCACTCTTTGCAGAGAACAAAATCACGCGTATATTTTGCAATTTTTTCATTGATGCTTGCCGAGGTTAATTTTCTTCCCAAAATAAGGCGCTGGTTGTCCTGCGATGCTGGCGTTGCAAGCTCGCGCTGGAGATACTTGACTATTTGCGCCGGCTCACGACGGAGTGTTGTGCAGATTTGAATAAAATTGCTGATAATTGTTTTGTTTCCCTGCACATGGCCTGTCACGCGGGGAATTTCAAATCGTTCCGCACTTTGCTTAATTTCCGGGAGTTTTGCTTTTGCTGTTTTGAGCAGCTGTTGATAGTTGAAGACCATAGTCCTTTCTTTTTGGAACGATCCTTTTAAAGATTTTGGTGACTCGCATATGTTTAGCTCCTAATACAAGGACTTAAATAATTGAGCAAATTATACTTAAATGCCTGTTTTTTGTCGAGATTTGCTATAATAAAATTTTAGACGATCTTTATCATTCCTGGGCGAGGCATATAAATTTCACCTTCTTTTAGCAGTTCTGTAATAATATCCTCTGCCTGCTGTTCTGGCAACTGCGTCTTTGCAATCAGCACATCAACATTAATACCTTCGTCTCCCGATGCGATAACTTCTTGCAAGAGTTTTTGCCGCGGATTAGTTTGTGTGTTCGGCTTCGCTATTGTTTCAGAAACCTGTTGTTTGTTTTGTATTGGTTGTATCTCTTGCAGTTGCAGAGAAGAAGACTGTGTTATCGTTTGGGGTTGAGTTTGTTGTGCCTCAACAGCTTGCGCTTGTTCTCCATATAACTTTTTTAATTCGAGCTTTCGAACAGTCATCCACGCGGCGTTTTCGAGTTTTTTGACAACGTAGGGAGTAATATAGATTGTGCTTAAATATTCACGAACCATTCCCAACACCATGACGAGATCACCAACTTGCAGCCCTTGCAACATGCCTGCATCTTCTTTGAAGGCGCGCACTTGCATTGTCGCTGAGCCATCGTCCAACGTTATTGTCGAAACATTTTCCCTGACATCAACATTGATAACTGGCGCAAGAATATTGACGCGATTTATCTTGCGATCGTGGAAAATAAGATGACCAAACTCTCCTTCAGTCTGCGGCTGCACATACGTGCCTCTTATAATATCAGCAATCCAGATCTTGTATGCTGTCTGTCTGTTCTCTTGCATGTGTTATCGCGCGATTACAACCGCGCAATCCATCCTCGCTTTGGTTCATACACCTCTCCTTCCCTTTTCAGTTTTTCAATAATCTCTTCAACTTGCGACTCTGTCAAATTTTTTTCTGCTGCCTCCGCAAGAACGTCTTCAATCGGAATTGTTTTTTTCCCGCGCGACTCGAGCTCTTTTAATATTTCCCGGATCACTAAAATTTTATTTCTTGTTGACGCTGGAACTCCTGTCGAAATGCGGTCAATATCAATCTGACCAGTTTCAGGGTCAAAGCCGACCTGCATTAAACAATGTTTTAAAATGTTAATTGCTTTTCTCGCGTCGAACGCAGTGACTTTTTTTGACAAGCGGATACGCGCAGATGCTTCTGAAAGACGAACCAACGCTTCCAACTGCCTTGCAGAAATCGGAATTGGCTTGATGACATGCTCATTTCCACTTCCTCCGAACGCATTTGTATTTCTCAGACCAACATAGAATTTTTTGATTTCATCGACCGCGCTCGGCGTCAGCTTTGGAAAAATATTCTGCTTGACATACGCGATGTACTTTCTTAACAGCTCAACGGAAACGTCAGGATCTTCCGGCTGAATGTTTTTTTCAAGAATCTGTGTAGCGATTTTCGCGTCCTTTTCAGGATCTGGAATATCTCGAAAGGGAAAAATAAGATCAAACCTGTTAATGAGCGTCGGCGGAAGTTCTATCTGCGATGCGATGGGTTGATAGGGATCAAAGCGGCCAAGCTTAGGATTTGCCGCCGCAAGTAATGTTGTACGCGCATTTAATGTTGCTTGAATGTTCGCTTTAGTGATGGTGACCTGCTGCTGCTCCATTGCTTCGTGCAACGCAGATGTATCCTCGACGGACATCTTGTCCATTTCATCTAAGCACAAAAGTCCGTTGTTTGCCAGCACAATCGCTCCCGCCTCCAACGCAAAGCCACGAAGAAATTCATCTTTGACTACTGTGGCTGTAATACCTGCAGACGTTGCGCCACGACCAGCGACATATCTTGATTTTGGCGATGCTTTTGCCATAAACATGAGCAGGGTTGATTTTGCGACACCTGGGTCTCCAACAAGCAACATGTGGATATCTCCTCTGGTTGCCGTGCCGTCTGCTTTTTCTTTTCTGACGCCGCCCATCAGCTGCAAGACAAGCGCTTCTTTCACATCTTCATGACCATAAATTGACGGAGCGATGGAATTGATGAATTTTTCAAATACTTTTGGATCTTTGCTCAGCTGCTGGATTCTTACTTCATCTTCTTTTGTAACAACGATATCATCATAAAGCTGCTCCAAGAGCTCCACATAATTGACTTCCATCACTAAATCATATCGCGTTGACTGACCGCCAGTTTTTGACGGGATTGTAACTTCTTTGATGGTACCGCACGCTTTGACTTTTGATCCTGGCGTTGTTCGCTTTTCCATTTTCGGCTCGACAAGATCTTCACGCAAGAATAACGCAAGACGCTTTTGATGCTCTCCACCTTCCATAGATTCGGGAGTTTCTTCCAGCATTAACCGCTGAATATCAACGAGTGTTTTATCAACAAGACGAAATCTTCCTCTTCTTCCGCATGTACAAAATGTCGGCTCCTTGAAGGTTTGTTCAATCTGCGGGATAGTAATCCTATTGCCACAGGAAGGACATTCGAATTTCGCTGAAATCACCTGCGGCCGAACATCAGACGACTGGCGAACAATCCCTTCAATAATGATAAACTTTCCGAGATGCTCACTGCGCACATCACGAATGCGCACACGCTGGGAGTCAGGCAATCCAAAGAAACGGACCTTCAGATCTTTATTCGCGAGATCAAACTGTTCAAGCGCGACTTTTGCCGCATGGATTGTTTCTTCCGGCTCGCTTAATAATTCATCAGAAAGCTCCGGATCTTCTTGCGCAAGATGGCGAAAATCAAGAATTAACGCATTTTTTCCTGTTTGCGAGAGCTCATAAATCTGTTTTCCATAGTATTTTTCTATGAAATCTTTGAATTTTTCGATTTGCTCTTGCGCATTCACCACGTTTTTTAACCCCCTCAATGATAGTGAGAAGGGGAGAAGGCTGAGGAAGTATAAATAGTTTTCTTGGGGAGATGAGAAGTGAAAATTACTTCCTCAAAAAGAACAACAATGATGATGAGAGATTCACAAACGCTTATTTTTTTCTGTTTTTTCTCTATAAAAATCTATTTCTCTTTCGTACTTGTTTAGCTAACCGAAAAGAAGACTAATTTGGTCTCCTTTTCGTTTATATACCGCCAAAAGATTCGAAAATAAGCCAGAAATGAGTGCTGTTCAAAAAACAGCTAAACAAGCACATATATGGCGAAAGATACTTAATTGCCTTCATATGCTTGTGTATGCGTTATGATCGCATTGATTATTCCATCCATATCTTGACTACTCTGTCTTGTGTGTAATCGAATTCCTGTTGATTTTTCATTTGGTCTCTTAGCAATACACGTATAGTCTACGCTAACTCCTCCACAACTGATATTACCTCTTAGAGCATTATTCTTGCCGCCTCTTCCTGTGAGCCCATTATAAACATCTACCATGACTGTTTCAAGCGTAATCTTTGCTGGCAACGCTCTCGAGAGATATCCTGCCCAGGCTTTCATCTGTTTTCTGGTTCTTGGACAACTAAATAATATTTCTTGTTCCATGTTTTTATTGCGATTTTGAACTTTATTTAAAACTATGGGGTAGACGGCATTGAATTGAAATAAACTATCTCAAACTTTATAAACATCCATTTTGCCGGTTATTCTACAACATTCTTAACAGTTTGTTTTGCAACCATGACGACCATCACTATAAAAGGACACGCATTTACCTCTGTGCTTGCACGAGACTCTTTTGGGAGACGAGCGTTACAATATAAAAATAATATTATTTCCGTACTTGGCAAACTTGATTTAACTGACGATGATATTATTATAGATATTGAACCTGTCGTGATAAAGAATGTTTCTGCGTCCGCAACCTGGTATTTCGATGGGTATCGCATGTATTATAGTTATAAATCCGCTAAAAGATATATTGACAACTTATATGTCGTTTACAAAGTTATCGCGTTTGAAGTAGCTGATCTCCTCAGTGGAAAAAAGACGTTTGAGGAATTTCTTTCTGACTTCACTGAAAAGGATGATGTGGAACATATGCGCAAAGAAGCGCGAAAAACATTGGGCATCGCGCCAGATGTTCTCGATCTGTCTGTAATTGATAAAAAGTATAAAGAACTCGCGAAGACGTGCCATCCTGATATGCATGGTGGAGATACTGAAATGTTCAAAAAAATCAATACCGCGCATAAAATTCTAAAACGAGAGCTGGAGTAGTTGTCTAATTGATTTTAACTTAAGATAGCCTTTAATGACTTCGTGTATTCTTTTTACTCGCGCTTCTTCTGTTTTCGCTTGGGCTCTCCATCCTGGTAATTCTCCCACTTCAGCAATGAGATATCCATCTTGTCCTTGTTCTACGAAGCGATTCTATCATGATGAAAAACAACCTGTTTGAAATATGCTGCTTTAAAAAGAGATAGAAAAAGAA
>JBBSXE010000020.1:0-6201 GCA_038045925.1 Nanobdellota archaeon | reverse complement strand
AAAAGTATTAGTGCTGCGCACCATGTTTTTTCATCATAAAAAAATGCATTAATGGACAGAGCAGCAGGAGTAACCAGGCAAAAGGAGTCGAAGAAAGGTCAAAAAAAGAAAAAACGCCAATGATAAATATCATAACTCCCAAACAAAGAAAAATCATGCGAAAATGGTTTCTTCCTTTTCGAGGATGAGTGTGCATATCCATATCTCCATCTATCATCGTTTATCAAAGAGTTTGTAGGCGAGAATGCCGAGAATAGCCAGTGCAAGAAACGTAATCCAAAACCCTATATGGTGAAAATAAGAAGGAGAGCCGTGCATCACCGCGCAGGAATTTTGTGACATCATCGTCGCGGAGAAGAAATTATTGCTGAGAAAATTAATAATAAAAAACATCAGCAATGCTCCTAAGACAATGCCAAACCAGAGTGGTGATACACGTTGTTGCATGGTTATTGTTGATGGTGGCTCTCGTGCTCTTCTTGGCTCATTGCTCCATTTGAGGAGCCCATCATGCCTCCGTCTTTATGCATTCCTTCATGCATTTTTTCGCATTCTTCATGCATTTCTTTCATATCTCCCATCATGCCTGACATGCTCTGCATCATGGCTTGCATATCGTCGTTCTCCGATCCTTGGACAGCGGTTACAGCCTTGCTGAACCCCATATAGCCTCCAACGAGCAGGAGAATGCTGACTGCCGCAAGCGCAGGAAACAAGCGCACGCCAGTTCGCTGTTTTTTTTGCTTTCGCATAGGTATTCCTCCTTAAGGTTGTTGTCAAAAACAAAGTCAAAGAACTATATATTGATTGTTTACTTGACCGTCTCTGACGATGAGGAACTGCGTAGGATACACACTTTCCAATAACCTTGGGAATAAAGTAATAAGCGTACGTTTCTCTCCAAGAAAGAGATCCTTTTTTAATGGAACGGTACGGAAGGTTGTATTCAGTGAAGAAAACAGCAGATTTGATAGTTTTTTTGACTTCGTCATTCCTTTTCAAAAAGTTACTCCTTGTTCGTTTGCAACAACGTGTTTGAAGAAAAAATCATCATAAACATGCGCACATGACGATTACGAACAGCAGTGTTCAAGCCGTTTCTCAAGTTTTTTTCCTAGAGATGATAAGCGTTTCTTTCGCGAAATCTCAAAATAATAGACAAGAACAAAGACAGCAATTAAAACTGCGAGAGACCAAAGATCAAAAATAAGCGTAATAAAAAAATAAGCGAGCGTTGTTCCGCTCAAAAGGAAAAAAAGTCCCGTCAGCGGGCGATAAACAATAATCGTCTTCGCAGAAAATCGATACATGATGCCGACAACACTGCACCCCATTAAAATCGCCAAAATAGTGATATCAACAGGGAATGAAGTAAACCAATGAATGAGCAGCAGACTAAACCAAGTTGCCGCCACACTCGCACAGAATACGCAAATGCGAAAATGCAGCAGCCGATCAAGAAATGGTTTTATAAAAAGAAAAAGAAAAAACAAAGCAGTAATGAAAAACAAAATCGCTGTAATCATGCGCCACCTCTTGTTAGCCAGAAGAGAAATAATGCAAGAAGAATCATGACAATGCCGGAGAAGAGTTTAAGTAATCGTTGCTGCGCGATTTCCAATTTTTCTAAGCGCACGACAACCCGTTTATGTGACGCAAAAATAAGCACAACAATAAGCGGAAGCACAAACATGATGTTGTAGAGGAGGAGATAAAATAATCCAGAGAGATACTGTGATTGAACGAGAAGCAAACTGATCACAGAAAGATAAATGCCTGCGGTGCATCCAAAAGAGCAAATACCGACAAGCAAGCCGACAATAAATACCGTAGGAACAGTTGCTCGTTCAAGGAGCCGCGCGAGCGTTGGCTTAATAAATCGGGGCAACCCGAGAAAGATTTTTCCGGGAAAAAAGAAACTCAAAAGATTCAAAACGCCCAGCAGGAGAATCAAGACAGCGCCAACTTTTGCTGCAAAATGTGGGCTTCCCGTGAAAGATACCGCTTTAAAAATGCCGATGCCGATACCAAGATATGCAAGAAATATGCCGACAATATACGCGATCCCAACACGAACAATCTTGAGGCGTGCGGTATGCAAAGTCAATAGAAATGCGATGAAAAAAAGAAGCACGGTCAAAGTACAGGGATGGATTCCTGCGAGAAGCGCGTTGAAAGCGACAAGCAGAAAAAAAGATGTTTCCCAAACTTCTTTTTGTTCGCGTGACTGTTCTTGGCAAGAAAGAAGGGAATTGTCAGTTGAACAGTTCTTCACGTCTCCATCATCAAGAATTTTGTATTCAGAAACAAAGAGATCCATAGAATCTTGAAATAAAACAAGCGATGGGAAATTATAGTCAGGGTAACGCGTAAAAAGATCCTCGAGAACAGAAATCGGAACATGTCCTTCTAAAACAAGCGCATTGATGACGATAACCATGTGCCCTTGGAGATCATAAGGGATCTTTCTTTCACGCGTAAGGCTGTCAAGTTCACGCAATGCTTCTGTATCACGAATAATATCTTTTTCAACAACTGAAGTAATTTGTTGTTCGCTAAGAAATTCTTTAAACTCAGTAAGATAAGTAACACAATGTCCGCAGGATTCGCTTCGATAAACCGTTACTGTTGTTTCTGCTCGAGCAAAGAGCGGAGAAGCGATCAAGAGAAAAAAAGAAAGAAAAAAGAAAAAGTGTCGCATGGTTTAACAGCCACCAACCATTTGCGGAGATGGGCTTCCACTGTAACGTGTCTGCTGTGCAGAACCTGTTTGGTCAGGATGCATGCGCGCCATCATTTGTTCATTGCTCTCTCCAGAGTTTTTCTCTCCTCCTTCAGCGCCGGACGTGCGCGCCAAGGCAGAGATCTGGAATGATTGGAAAATAGAAAAAAGAACAACCACAACGAGAATGCCGGCAAAAATTGCATTTTTCATAGGTTCACCTCCTTCTGATCGTTAAAAAAATTCCACAAAAGAACAAAAAATGATGTAAGCGCAGTTGCGACAACAACAGCACCGGCAAATCCAAAGAACACTTCGCGAAAAACAGGCGTCTTTTGGACAAGCGTCAAGTCAATGCCATGAAACCACAGATTAAAAAAACGGAGCGATGCTGCTGGAGCAAGCAGAATAAACGCCGCGCAGAGAACATACACTGCGGCAACGAAGCTCACAACAGTCGCAACAGTTTGTTTGGGGCGAAGAAGCATCTTCAGCAGCCTCCAACCATGCCGCTGCCACCAGCGCTATTGCCTGCAGCTTCTTTTTCAAGACCTCGATATTGATTGCTGCCAAGAGTTGCGTAGCTGAAAGGAATATTTTTTTCCTTCATCGCTTGCGCTTTCATGTTCATTTGCGTAGGAAAAAAAAGCGTTTTCCATTTTGCAAGCTCTTCTAAAATCTGTTCATCGCTGAACTCATCTCCATGATTGGTGAGGAGATATTTTGCTAATCCGCGCATGGCAAAACTATGTGCGCATCCGCAAGCGGCTTCTCCTGCTTTTTTCTGGTATTGTTTGGCTTGCTCTCGGGTGATTTTTCCTGCGGCAATCGCAGCTTCAATTTGTTGTCCTACTCGCTGCTCATCTTCTTTGGTGAATATAATAGACGGCACGCCGCAGCAATATTCGCAGCTGATTTGTGATGTAATAGTAATATAGCGATCCAACGCATTTCCGTTCAAGGTAAATTGTTCATCATACGTGCGCAAGAGCGCGATTGTTCGATCTGCTTGTTGGGGATTATTGGCGCTGACATCATCATAACTAATGCCAAGTTCTTTTCCATAAATCGCAGGAACTCCTGTAGGTACAATCGATGCGGCAACAAGTGCGATTCCAGTCGGCGTTGGCATGCCGCCGTTTGCGGAAACAACACGAGAAAGCTGGATCTGGTTAAAGATCATAATGATAACAGCAATGCTTGCAAGCACAGTAAGAATGTTCGTGTGCGTCTTCTGTTGATCGTGTTGCTGTTGGTCTGCAATAAGCGTGTGGTTTGATCGCTGCGCAGAAGGGAGAAATGTTTTGAGGGAAGAGCAGCAGCCATGGCGTTCATGGCTTTTTTCTTGCAATACTCGCTCCTCCTTTGCTGATGCTCGTTCTTCTTCTCGAGACTCTATTCCCGTCAATGGGAGTCTTTTTCTGATGGTCATGTCGTCAACCTCCGTTAGGTGATGGAAGCTGAAGAGAGGTTCTTTTATTTATGGCTTGTTTGTAAGACCGTCCAAGACGGAAAACTGCATCAACGAACACAAGAATCAGGATTTAATAATCTTTATAAGCAGTTTTTTCTTATTAATCTGATGCACACGTTGCCGCAGGAAATAGAAGTGTGGTACATTATTCCAGCAATAAGAAGAGAAATGGCAGTTTGTCTTTCTCAAGAGCATAAAATAAGTTACGACAACATAGCCTCTCTGATGGGGTTGAGTAAATCTGCAGTTTCCATGTACGTAGCGGGAAAAAGAGCCGAAATGATACGGATGCATCCGAAAGCGGTAGGGGAAGTGAAACATGCTTGCCAAAGGATTGTTACAAACAAAAGTACGACAATAAAAGAAATCGCCAGAGTGCTTGAGCTCATAAAAAAGAAAAAGCTGCATTGCGAACTCTGTGGGAAAATGATCGATGGAGAACTGCACGACTGCCAGGAAATAAAAATACCTGAAGCAGTAATCTAACGCGCCGCAACGAAAAAATGGTAGAAAAGAAAATGGAAGTTAATGGCGTAGATTATTTCAAATGTTCAATCTGTGGATTTTTTTACAAAGAAGAACAATTGGCGCAGCGATGCGAAGATTGGTGCAAAAAACATAAGAGCTGCAATCTCGAGATAACAGAGCATGCGGTCAAGCTGAACTGAAATATTGTGCACGAATTTTTCTTAAACGATTTTTCCTATATCTGATTGGACTGCGTTAACAGAGTTTACTCAAAGTTTAAATAGTGTTTTCAATCTTCTTGTAATGCATACAAATGAAAGGAGGACAACATGGAATGCAGTAAAGGATACGGGTTGGCAATGCTAAGAATTACAACTGGAGCCTTATTTTTAGTTCCCGGAATAATGAAATTGGTGGATCCAGCAGGAATAACAGGTATGTTGGCAGGTTTAGGTTTTCCAGCAGCATCACTTTTAGCATGGGTGCTTTTATTGTCTGAAATAATATTTGGTGCTTCATTAATCGTTGGATGGAAAACAAAATACACAGCATGGCCTTTGGTTATTGTGCTCTTGGTAGCCACTCTGACAGTTGCGCTCCCAGCGGCATCACAGAACCCCATGGGCTGGATTAACGTCTTGTTTCATCTTGTCGGCATCGGTGCCTTAATCAGTATCGCATTGGATGGACCGGGAACCTGCGCTGTCAGCAAATGCAACTAAATTTTTTTTTATTTTTTAATTTATAATCATGAAAACATAAGAGGTGCTGCTGACCGAGAAAATAGGGTTATCTTTTAACACGCCAAAAAATATGAGTCAGATAAAGAATTATTTTTTCTTAGAAATAAATACGTTATAGGTTTTTCCCTGGCGTTCACGCTGCACAATATTCATTCTGTCGAGTTGTAACAGAAGCGCTGAAACTTTTGCTTTGCTCCAATCCAGACGAAAGCGCAAAGAGTCTTGGGTGATTTCGCCAGCGCGTTCAATCTCTTCCACGAGTTTTTTCTCGTCGGCAGAGAGCGCTTTTTTAATAATCTGCAATTCATGTACAGGAGACTGTTGTACTGCAACAGGTTTCGTTTCTTTTCCTTTCAAGAGAAGCCAGATGCCTAAGCCTGCGGCGACAGAAAGGAATAAAGAGATTATATTGAGATTGCGCTGGGCAGGGCTTGCAAAAGACATGATATGATCTCCCATCACAGTAGTATGGGCGATAACATCGCTTTCGGGAATAAAAACAGGCTTCAAAACAAAAAGAAAAAGAATATAAATAAACATCATAAAAAGAACAACGATGCCTCCTTTCGTAACAGGATCAAACTGTTGTAGGTGTTGGAAAAGATTCATACGTTTTTGAAGAGAGGAATGTTAAAAAGCTTTGTGGTGAGAATCTGCGCTGTTGATAGATAGGGGCACGCATGCAAAATCGCCATCTTTATATACAACTGCTGCTTGTAAGAGGAAAAAGAAGAGGTGGTTCGGATTGGGTAAAAAAGATGCACATGCAGACGCCGATATTACAACGCTGTTCG
>JBBSXE010000019.1:0-5142 GCA_038045925.1 Nanobdellota archaeon | reverse complement strand
TTATTCATCACCCGCATTCGACTTAGAATCTGTGACCCGTAGATGCGACAGAGAGCTTTTTCATGAGATGTAAAGTAAACGTCACCTTCCATAATATGATTTAAAAGAAAACTATATTATTCAGCTCACTTTCAGGAGAGTTGTAAAGTTTTCTGAACAGTTTGAAACATGTTCACTTTTTTTCTTCCATCCATTGGTCAAAGAATGCTTCAACTTCCGGCGTCACTTGTTTCTTGAGATACGTCTTTTTGGAGAGCTTGTAAATAAACGCAATCAAGAGCAATGCCGCAGGAATCATCATCACGGTGAGCCACGTGCTCCTGTACGAATACCACCACGCAACAAACAGAATAGACACATATCCCAGTGAGAGAAGAGACAGGCAAAACAGTAAAAAATGCTTTTTTTGTTGCTTATATGCCTGCAAGTGGGGAATTGCGCTGAAAATTTCTTTTGCCATCATCTCATAAAAGTCTTTCTTGTCGCGGTAGATTTCCATGAGCTGTTCTTTCTTTAATCTGGGACTCCAAATAATACGAGGGATGGATTGAAGGAAGAGTAAAAGCGTGGTGAGGACAAAAAAGAAAAACGGGATAAACAATAAACGATATCCTTTATTCATAAAATGGTCGCGAAAGAGCTGGAAAAACAAAAGTGAGTAGACGCTGGTCAGCGCCAAGACAAAACTGAAACGGGTGTCGTAGGCTTTGTTCTCATTGTGATGAAAATTATAGAGATTCCAGAGGTGCGGATACATCTCCTTCAGAAATGCTCGTTTGTTTTCTCGTTCCTGAGCAGAGGGTTTGTGGGCTGAAGCCATGGGAATGATTTGCTGGAGAAGGACTTTAAATAGTTTTTCTACTCTCTTAAAAGAGGTTAGAATAAAGTGGAGTTTTTTATACAGATCGTGCATTAAAGAGGATACGATTTAGTTGCTCCAATAATTGATAAGTTTGGAGAAAGAGGAATTAGACATTTAATACAACAACCTCCTTATAGCCTTAACAAAAAACATTTGAAAGATTATCAAGCGATAGTTATTGAAGCATGAGAAAGAAAAAAATAATCATATTTGTAAAAAATATTCCACAGTTCTTTATTTCTCCTCAATTTCCCTCGCAAACCGCTGCAACGTTCTCAACACATGTTCAGGCTGGGTTTTCAAAGTGCTGGCAGTCTTCTCCAAAAGATCTTTATCAGTCCCAACATCGGTAGCAGTACTCATAAATTTCTTCGGCTTCTCTTTCCCTTTCTTTACCACATCTTTCCACGCCATAAAAATTTCCAAAGCCCGTCCAGGAACTTGATTCTTCTTCACTCCTAAAAACGTCGCACACTCCTCTAACATTGTACTTTCTTTATGCACTTCTTGCTGCGCAGCTTTTCCCGCAGTATATTCCAAGCGAACAATCCCGTCAGAAATCTTGCTCGTCTTGATAATCTTAATCATCCCTGTTTCCTTCGTATTATCTAAGTGCGATCCACCACAACATTCCACATCAACGCCCGGGATCTCTACAATTCGCAGTTCTTTTCCTGGAGGAACACCGCCTTGATAGATGCCCATCCCAAACGCTTTCTCAGCCTTACCACGAGACATGAATTCTTTGTGTATCGGAATGGCTTTCGTAATAATTTTATTTGCTTCATCTTCAATGTTCTTCACTTCTTGATCAGTCAACGCTTGATAATGCGTAATATCCAATCGTCCTTTGTCAATATCTTTGTACGCGCTCGCTTGATTAATATGCGGTCCCAAGACAATCCGCGCAGCGGCGTTCACAATATGCGCAGCAGTATGATGTTGGCTTAATTGCAATCTTCTGTCCCAATCAATACCGCACTCAACAGTTTCTCCATGCGTAAACGGAGATTTTTCAACAAGTTCATGCAGCACGACAGTCCCCTGTTTCACAATATTCACGACTTTCTTGCCATTGATAGCGCCAGTATCGTGCAATTGTCCGCCGCTGGTTGCATAAAAAAAAGTTTCATCTATGATGACATAGTTGTCAATACTCTTGAGCACTTTTGCACTGAACTTCATCTTTTTGTAATCTTCAAAATAACGTATCTTTGTTGGAGGAATTCCTGTGATGTCAACACCAAGATCCTTGATGGTTTGATGCTTCTGATCTTGTTTTTCATGGCGTTCAGCAACTTTCGCATAAAAGTTATCAGGAATCTCCACGATTTTGCCAAATTTTTTCGCTTCCTGCTGCATTAATTCTGGAGCAATCCCTTGGCTATCATAAAGCTCAAGGAGTATTTTTTCATCAATCATTTTTGCCGCATATTGCTTCACGAGCTGACTTGTTTTCTGTTGTGTGACCTTGTATTTCTGCGCTTCAACCGCAAGAATTTTTTTGACATTATCCAAATCTTTTCGTAATTCAGGAAATAAATCTTTCAGTTCATCCGCATGCCAACTGCATATTTCTCCGAGATCTAACCTCCAGCTGTATTGATGAATAAAACTCAATGCTCTCCGCAAAATCATTCGTAGATTGTAGCCGCCCCCCACATTGCTCGGCAAGCCTCCATCATGCAACGTCACTAAGAGAGAACGAGTATGATCGGCAATTGAATACAATGCGGCGAGAGGCAACACTTTTTTCTTCAATTCCTCAATCGGCATCGCAAGTTTTTTCGCAACCATCGCCCACGTTTTTGGCGCATCATCAACCTCATCCATATTGAGATAACTGGAATAGGGCATAAATTTTTTCTGAAACGCTGGATCGGGTTGCACTCCCGTGCGTTCATACAGTTTTTTCATCACGTGCGGAAATGCCGCATCATAGCTTGTTCCTTTTCCTTGGGTAAACCACGCGGCGCGTTCTTGCCCAGCGCCCATATCTAAAACGTTAATGCGCAACGGTTTCAGCGTTTTGCCATCGTGCAAATAGGTCATGTACACTTGATTGCCAATTTCTAAACCACCAGAAAAAAATTCTAAGCTACATCCAAAATTTCCTCCGCCACCCCACGCGTCTTCATGAATCGTGATATCTTTGTTTGCAAGCCCCATCCCCTCATTTAACCAGGTTACATAGTCAGCAACATATTTCTCTTTATTGTATTTTGCAGGAGGCATAAACGCGAGTTCTCCGAGCATCACAAATCCAGTAAAATGCCCGCTTAAACCAACTGAATCAACATCATTAAATCTCAGACAGAATTGAGGAATCACTAAGGGATTTGCGGGCGGCTCTACGTCTCCAGAAACAACATAAGGTTGGAACGCGGCAACAGACGCAATCGTATATTCCATCGTCGGATTCCATCTGCTAACGACAGGATAGCGATCAATGGGAGTGTAGCCTAATTTTTTATGAATCTGCGCAAACTCTTTCCAGACCTGCGTGTACGTCAAACTTTTCGCGGCAATCTTTTTGTCTAAAAATCTGAATCCACCAGAACATGTTGGATCACCACAGGCTTTACTAACATACTGGCTCCAAAAATAAGTTCCACAGGTTTCACAGTGATGTCTCGAAAAGCCCAGCTTCTGCAGCGTCTTCACAGGAAAGAACTTTTCAGGGCTAGCACTAGCATCCTTCTTGATCTGCGCTTTGACTTCTTTAGTTATATCCATAAAAGAAAAGCCATGTTATAAATTATTTAAGCTTTTGGATAGGCTCTATCTATATAAACTAGCGAATAGAGAGTTACTCTGTCCGTTTAAGGAAATCTCTAATAGGCACTACAGCCCCCTTCTCAAAGTGTTAGAGATCACAAATGAAGTGAAGTCTTTATGTTTCTTGTTGAAATCTTCCAAGCCTTTAAACTCTCTTTCAGGAATTTTATCTATAGCAGTAACATTGATCGCAATTTTTTCAACAATAAAATCAACTAAAGAAAGATACGACAAAGAGGGCATAGAAATCTCTTGGCCAGTGAGAAAAATTTATCAGGGAAAATAAAAATCGCCGACCTTCGCAACTCTTCGCTCGTTTCACTCGCTCGTCTCGTGCTTTGCACTCGAGCAACTAACAGAGGTTATGTTTAATACTCTCACAATTATAAAATAAATAGTAATATTTTATTTTAGTGAGAGAACTCTTCTGATTTCAGATTTTTACCGAGAAAAATTCGTTTTCATCGCTTCGACAAAATCAACAAACTCATTTGTTTTGGCAAAGTAATGGCGCAGCGCATCAATATTCACTTCTCTTTTCTCCTTCAATGATACCTCTGCGATGAGTGTGACGTTTTTTCGATACTCTTCTCTTTTCTGGAACGGAGCAACATCAATTCTTCTGAGCAGCAAGTACAACTGCAAATATTCTTTTGCCTTGGGGATAATCCTCATAATCTCCTGCGCTTTGCCGCGCTTGCTTGGCGGAGCTTCTTTTATTTTCTTCTTTGCGCGCAGCAATACGATAAAGTCCTCAATAGCAAAATCGAACGCAACAATCAATCTTTTGACAATATTCTTGATAACATCAGCTGTTTTTGTATATTTCAGCGTAACATAGATTGAATGGTCTGCTCGTTTTAATTCTTCCTTCGCATCAGAAATGATTACTTCTTCGATCACGGATCTCGATAACTGATTCGACCTTCTTTATAAACATTTTGGTTTTTTCCACATACTCCTTTACTTTTTTGATGTCCAATAGACGGAGCTTATATTCATTTGACGCGATAATATAGGTATCTTTTCGCACGAATTCCATCGGGCTTTTCTTTCTTTTCTCCATGAGATCATAGAGTTCTTTGATTGCCGTCATGCTTTCATACGGTATGTTGTATCTTCTTGCGACATTATCTTTGAAAAACTGCAATCGCGCTCTTTCACCCAGAGGAATCTCGCCAATGCGCTTATAGAGGTAATCGTATCGCAGCAGCGCCTCAATGGATTTGCCTATCGCTTGATACAAATTATCGACAATGACGAGAAGGAGCTTTGTTTCGTTGAGGAGACTGAATGTTACTGAGGCCATATGGTCTGCGCGACGCAAGCATTCTTTTGCTTCAACCAACTTTTGCTGGATTTCTTCCATGATTTATTCTAGAGGCTTCTCAGTTTTTAAACATTTGGCATTTTCTTTATTTTTCGTGATTTGGAGAATATATTTAAGCCAGTATCTCCGAATGAGAGTTAGTACTCTATAATTACTCCAAAAAGCTTAAATA
>JBBSXE010000018.1:0-1799 GCA_038045925.1 Nanobdellota archaeon | reverse complement strand
TTTTTATTATCGCAGGAATTTAAAGAGATACGAACGTATTTTTCAATACTTAATGCGGTTTCCTACGGCAACACAAAACCTGGAGAAATAGCGGATTTTGTAGGCATGAACCCAAAAGAAATTTATCCGTATCTTGAGCTCTTAATAAATTACGGATTCATAAAAAAAGTGCTGCCGATAGTTGGGAGTAAAAAGAAAGGAATCTATTTCATTGATGACTCTTTTGTTGATATGTGGTTTAATATTGTTCATAAAAATAGGGAGCGAATAGAAAAGAATAGTGGCCAGATTGCCAAGGAAGAATTGCACCAGTTATTAGGTAAAAGGTTTGAAATATTTGTAAGAGACAATATCAACGCATTTTTTCCAGACTATGAGCGAAGCGGAAAATGGTGGTACGGTGATAAAGAAATAGATCTTATTGCCCTCAATGAAAAAAAGAAAGAAATGCTCATTGCGGAATGTAAGTGGAAGGAAGATATTGAAAGTGAAAAAATAGTAAAATTATTGGCAGAAAAAGCAAAAAGTGTTGAGTGGAACAATGAAGAAAGAAAGGAAGTTTTTGCTATTTTCGCGAGATCCTTCAAGAAAAAAATTACTTCGTGGGAAGATAAAAGAGTTTATTGTCTGGATCTGCGAGATATAGAAAAAGCGTTGACGCGGGAAAGGGAATAAAATTATCGCTAAAAACCCTAATCAAAATTAGTACTAATACAGATTAGGCTTTATCAAGTCTTTGGCAGAATACTTCGAAAAAAATGAAAAAACAAGATCTCAATCCTGCAAAAGACCAGCACATCCTCCAGAATAAAGAGATTATCGAACAAGAAATCACCGCGGCGGAGCTCACCAACGAAGATGAAATCATCGAAATAGGCGCAGGTCCTGGAAACTTGACGCGGGCAATTGCGGCGAAAGCAAAGAAAGTTCTGGCATTTGAGATTGATAAGCGTTTCAAAAAAGATCTCGAGAGCCTTCCGAAGAATGTAGAAGTGATCTACGCGAACGCGCTCAAACAGAAATGGAAGGGGTGGAACAAGATCATAGCAAATATTCCCTATGCGCTCTCAGAGCCGATCATCTGGAAAGCAATCGAAGACGAAATACACATGCTCGTTATCATTGTCGGCGATAATTTCAAGGAGATTCTCTGCAGTCGGGAAAGAAAAATGGGATATGTTGCGCAGCTCTTCTTCAGCATCAAACCAATTCTCTTCGTCAAGCGATCAGAATTTCTACCGCAGCCGAGAACAGATTCATGGATGATCAGGCTAACGAGAAAAGAGCAGAAAACGATGGAAAACATAATGGGTGAAATTTTAAGAAGTGATCAGAGGGCAAAGAACGCGATCATGCATGCGCTTGTCCATGAGGGAAAAACAAAAAATCAAGCGAGAAAAATAATTGAAAAAATAGGCATTGCGGAGAATGTGTTGAAGGAGAGAGCAAGAAAATTGCCGCGAGATGCGCTTCTGATAATAGAAAATGTAATTGAAAAAGAATTGCGCTATCTCAGAAAGTGGGCGTTCCCGAAGTATGCGCGCGCTCGTCCGCGAGGGAAAGAAAAAAATCTATGAAAGAAGAGAAAATGATTTTGAAAATGCGTTATATTTAACCACAATTCAATGAACCAAACCTCCAAACGTGTCGCGTAATTCACCTATAACATCATTATTCAAATGCTTGATAACAACCTTCAGTTTCAAGATAAAATCCTCAGCATGAGTGAGTAATTCATCGGCAACTTCTTTCGTAATCTCATCTTTTTCTGTCGTCACATAATATTGTTTGTCTATCCT
>JBBSXE010000017.1:0-4129 GCA_038045925.1 Nanobdellota archaeon | reverse complement strand
ACGAAGTGGAGCGAGTTGCCCGAAGGGCAATCCTTCAGGACGGGGAGGAGGTCAAGTTTATCCAATGCTGATTTTACTTTTTCATGAATTTGAATGGTTGTAACCATCGTATCTATAGAGGTTTTATAGTTTATAAAAATTTCTTTAACCTGTACTTGTTTAGCTAACCGAAAAGAAGACTAATGTAGCCTCCTTTTTGTTCGCATACCGCAAAAAAATTCGAAAACAAGCCCAAAATGAGCTTTGTTCAAAAAACAGCTAAACAAGTACTTTAACCCTTTTCCTTTTATAACTAAAATAGCAGGATTCTTTTCAGCTCTCTTTAATATGTTTGAGATAGGCTTATAAAATAATCATGACTCTAAAAGAAATACTATGATTGAAATTCGTCCATATGCTTCTGCAGATTACGAAGCATTAAAAATAAATTTGGAAGAGAGCGATTTATTTAACCCTGCAATAGATACGAGAGAAATACTCGAATCCAAAATAGAAGCAAATCCAGCGTCAATCCTAGTTGCAGTAGTAAATGACGAAGTTGCTGGCAACGTGTATATTATTGAAGACCAATGGAGTTCCTTTATTTTTCGTCTTGCTGTGAGAAAAGGTTTTCGAAGAAGAGGTATCGGCCAAACACTTATGGAAGAAGCAGAAAAACGATTACGCCAAAAGGGAATTAAAGAGGTTGCACTCTTTGTTAGAGATACACATCAAGAATTACAAGATTATTATATAAAATTAGGTTATACACCAATGAATGTTTCTCATAAGTGCATGTATAAAAATTTGTAATTTCACAAACTATTTTTTTATGTAATACTCGCACAAAATTTTAATCGCAGTCGCAGCACTATGGGGATACATAAAACAGGGAACGCCCGCTTCTTCCAAGGTTTGCATATGCCTTATAGTAAAATCTCCGCCCATCGAAATAACGACAAGCGGTTTCTTCTTGAGATTATTATATCTGATCAAATCATCGACAATACTCGTATCAATCTGTGGTGTTTGATATAATAAAATAACCAACAAGACATCGATCGTTTTATCTTGCAAGCAAACAGTAATTGCTTTACGATAATTATCGCTCGTTGCGCTGCCTGTTAAATCAATAGGGTTTTTTACCGTATATGTCGCTGGAAACGATTTCTTTAACATTGTCAATGTTTTTTTGCTCGGCTCATTGATCTGTAATCCGCTCATGCTCAAATAGTCTGTCGCAAGAATACCAAAACCACCACCGTTGGTAATGACTTGCACTCGTCTTCCTTTTGGCTTGATGCTCTTTTCAATAATTTTCGCATAGTTAAACAGATCTTCCAAATTATGCGCTTGGATAATGCCTGCTTGCTTGAACGCGCCAGAATAAATTTCAAATGATCCTGCTAATGATGCTGTATGCGACATTGTTGCTTTTGCTCCTTCTTTTGTCATACCTCCTTTAAGAATAATCACCGGCTTCTTTTTTGTTACGTTTCTTGCGATTTCTAAAAATCGTTTTCCATCACGGATAGATTCAACATACATACAGATCACTTTTGTTTCTTTGTCGTTTCCTAAATATTCTAGCAGATCGGTTTCTGTGACATCCGCAGCATTGCCGTAACTGACGAATTTCGCGAAGCCATATTTTTCTTTCGCCATCAAATCAAGTACTGTTGAGCCGGTTGCGCCTGATTGTGTCATGAACGAAATAGAACCTTTTTTTGGACGAACTAAGCGGTCTGCGGGAAGAAACAACGTGTCTAGCTGATTATTCATATCCAATACGCCAAGACAATTCGGACCGATCACTTTTAATCCATATTGTTTGATAATCTTCCGAAGCTCTTGCTCACGTTTCATGTCTCCGATTTCGCTAAAACCTGCAGTAATCATAACAATATGCTTTATTCCTTTTTTTCCACATTCTTTGAGCACCCGCAATGCTTGTTCAGCAGGAACTGTAATCACAGCCATGTCAATTGACGCTGGAACGCTCAACACTGAAGAATAACACGCTCTCTTTAAAATTGAACTTGCATGAGGATTAATAGGATATATTTTTCCTGTATATCCCGCGAGAACGAGATTCTTGAGGGTTATAAATCCAACTTTGTGAACATCACGAGAAGCCCCGATAACCGCTATGGATTTCGGTCTAAAAAACTTTTCCAACCACTTCACCTCTTTTTTTGACTATGAACGCTTTTTTTATAGAAGGATACCTTTAAATATTGTTCTGTAAAAAAAGATACTACTCTGGAGAAATATCATGAGTATCTCACCACAGCCACATATTCAAACTCGACCCATCTTTTCATTAGAGGAGATTCTTACAAGAAACAAGACTGTCATCCTCGATACGAATGTATTTCTCTTAGGGAGCTGTAATGATTCTGCTCTTGTTGATACCATTGGAGGATATCATACGTTAGATACCATCCGTTTATCTGATGTTCAAGGGAGTATTAACTATCTTAAAAACCTTCTCTCGCTTCTTTTTCATTCGCGGAATGATAATCAACAACAGGGCGAAGTATGTATCACGCCACAGATCCGCGCCGAACTCGAAAAATGGGATAAGCAATATGCTCTAAGCTTACGAAATCTCAATGGATATAGAGACGCTGCACCTAAAAGTTCGCATAAACGAGTCAGAAAATTGCGAGAAAATTATGATAATTTAGTAGAGGTTTTAGAAGAATATGGCGGATTATTAAACAGCACTTTTAAAAAAATGCAGCATCATATTATTAAACAAGAAGGTGGTTTAGAGCTCTTTGTTGCTATGTTTCAAGAATTAATCAAGACAGGTGTTATTACTCCCACTCCGCAATACCAACGAATGTTTGGAAAAAGAAAAGGTTCTCCTTCTAAAGATTATACAGGAGATATTCCCACGGCTTCTGCACTTTTTTGCTCAAGCATCATCGAACAAAAACCTATTGCACTTGTTTCGTGTGATTTTGATTTTTTGCGACTCGTGCGTCCCTGTCTTGCGGCTATTCTTTACCATCCAGACAATGAAGAACAAAAGAGAATAACAAGAGAACGCTTAGTAACTGCGCCTATTGTCATTTACATTTGTACACCTCATTTTCAGAACCAACCTCAATTTACAGAATTCATCAATACACAAAATGCTATGCCTTGTGGACCCCTTCTTTCTTTACTCAATAGGGCTTGACATGCTTAAATATTTCTCCCCTTCATCCGCAAATACTGTCACAATATTTTTGTATTTTCTCTTTAATTGCTTCGCTGCTAAATAATTCGCGCCTGAAGAAATGCCGACAAAAAGACCATGCTTTCGCGCGAGGTATCCGCTTGCTCGTATCGCATCGTCGCTTTTAATTCTCATTACATCATCTAAAATATCCATGTTTTTTTCAATGATTGGCGGGATAAATCCATCGGCAATACCTTCAATTTTGTGAGGAAGGCATACCGCTTTCTGATTATGAAGGTTTTCGTACGTTAACGCACATTCTAACGGCTCAACACCAAAGACTTTAACTTTTGGAAATATTTTCTTTACCGCCTTTCCTAAACCTATGATTGTTCCGCCACTTCCGATTCCCGCGACAACAGCGTCAACCTTTTTGACTTTCATCACTTTCAATTGTTCAAGAATTTCTTTTCCCATGTGTATTTCATGCTCTTCAACGTTCCACGGATTGGAGAACTGATCGGGATGATAAAATCCTTTTTTCTTTCCTAATGCTTTTGCTTTTTGCAATGCGTGGAATGTATTATTCTCCTCAACAAAACGAACTTCTGCGCCAAAGGAACGCATCATCTTGTAGCGTTCTTCTGACAATCCTCGAGGAATGTAGATAATAACCTTATATCTCTTCACTGCTCCAACCATCGCGAACGCAGTTCCTGTATTTCCTGTAGATGCTTCGACGATCGTATACCCTTTTTTTAACAATCCTTTCTTTTCCGCTTGTTCAACAATGTATTTCGCGATGCGATCTTTTATTGATCCCGAAGGGTTGAGGTATTCTAATTTACAGAGTATACTATCTACTTTTTGCAGCGAAGTCCAGCCAATCATATCAACAATGCTCATTTTTTTATTGCTGTTGTGGCACGAAATTAAACTTCATGTTAGGCATTGCTTCATGTATTTCCAGTTCTTGCA
>JBBSXE010000016.1:11096-15158 GCA_038045925.1 Nanobdellota archaeon | reverse complement strand
TTTAGTTGTTGCCGGAGTTTTTTCTTATTTGAGTAGATTAGATTACTGCGTAGCGGAGTAACATTTAGGGGTGGTGTGCTAGATACCTCTATAACCAAACTTTTTGTTGTATTCTTTATGGTCAATAACATCGAGAACGAAAGCAATAATCTCTATTTCACTTTCTCCCTCAATCAAAGTATAGAGCATTCTCCAGTAAGCAGGAAGTTCTACCCGAAAGAGATTCGCCGCAGAATATCTTTGTTTGTATTCTTCGGGAATTTTGTCTTTTCCGATAGGATCACCGTAATGGGGATTGGTTTTAATCAGCTCTACTTTTTGATTCACTGCTTTGAGAATCATCCGTTCTGTTTTGGAAGTGGGTGCTTCTTCATTGAGATGCTTATACACTTCTTCCGCTTCTGGAGACAATTTTACACGTACTATTTTCATAGCTCAAGACCCTGTGCAATTGCTTTTTGGAGGTTTGGATTGGGGTTGTGAATCCAGGTAATACCTCGCATCGTAACTAAGATTTTATTACTGAGTTCAAGGTATTCAAGAATGATTTTAAGAGTATTATGGTTTACTTGGCGCGGTAGCCGGTGTTTAAGTTCTGCTATCGTTATGACGCTTTCATTCATGTTTTTGAGCGTATCTTCTACCATAAGTACAGTGTTTAATGTTGGGGCATGTTCGAGTTCTTGCATTTTTATCACCAATAGTTATTAACTTGTAACTATTAAATATCAACTTATATTTAAAGCTTTCGTTACTTTTTTGTTGTTTTCCAAAGTCTGCTTGGACAGAAAGGGTTACAACTCCTAAATTTAACTTAGAAGTAGTAACTATGGAAAGAATGAAATAAAAAGTAATGCGGGCTATCCCTGGCGCTAAAGCTTGGGGTTTCTACCGCCCGCATTACATCATTAAAACAACGTCTGTTGCATTTCTCGCGACGTATGCCACTGGTTCCACAAAAAATAGCACGCATGGACTACGATTCAGCGTATAAAACTGTACTCGCGAATCCAAATAAGTTAACGCAGGAACGAGCGGCTGGATTAGCCCAGCTGGTTACTAATTTTTTAAAGCCAGACTTCCCCGAAGTAGACCGAAAGTAACCTTTATATAGCACTTCTGGTTCTGCGTAGAAAGAAACGAGTAATAAGTAAGATTAAAATAAAAAGTAAGGGGGATTTGAAACGTATGGATGAACATAAAAAAAGTGAATCGAAAAAAGTTCGTATTGAGTTTGAACCAGCAACGTTGTGGAAAGCGACAACAGTGATCCTCGCGGTGCTTTTTGTTATTTCATTATTTACTGGCGGATTTGGAATCAATGGCAGCCCTGCTACAAATAATAATGACAATGCGCAGATACAGCCGGCCAAGCAGCCAATAGGCAATAATGGACCTCAGCAAGTCGTCAAGGCAGAAATCAATGTTGATAGTGAGCCGTGCATCGGTGATAAAGATGCTGACGTTTTGATCGTAGAGTTTAGCGATTACCAATGCCCGTTCTGTCAGCGCGCATTCCAGCAGACATTTCCTGAAATCAAAAAATTAGTGGATAGTGGAGATGTTCGTTTCTGTTTCAAAGATTATCCCTTGCCCTTTCACGAGCAGGCAGATGAAGCAGCAATTGCGGCAAACTGCGCTGGCAGCCAGGGAAAATACTGGGAGATGCATGATAAATTGTTTGCAACCCAAGGTTCATGGACTGGCAACACAGGAGTAGAAGGTGTGTTCAGCGGCTACGCAAAAGAGCTTGGAATTGATGAAAGCAAATTCAAGTCCTGCTTCAATGATCCTGGTCAGCGCAAAGAAGTTGAAAGTGATACTGCGGAAGGAAGCGCAGCTGGAGTTACAGGAACACCATCGTCCTACATCAACGGTCAGCAGATAGTCGGCGCGCAGCCATGGGCAGCATTCAAAGCGATTATTGACGCAGAGCTGACAAAGTGAAGATGAAAAACTATTTTCTTCCTTTCTTTTTTCTTTTACTTATTCTTTTCGTAAATAGTTGTAGTTCTGAAAACGATCAAAAAAAAGTCATTACCATCGAGCAAGAAGAGCAGATATTGCAGACAGAACCGGGAGCTTCATTTCAGGTAAAGGAAAACACAGAGATCTGCACGCAAGACGGAAAGCCGATTATCCGCTTATTCGCGACAACCTGGTGCCCGCATTGTAAATGGATCAAAGAAACATACATCGATGTTATGCAAGAATACATGGCAAAAGGAGAAATTGTTGCCTATCTGTGGAATGCTGATGTTGGTGACAATGTATTGACGGAGAAAACTGAAACTGTCTTGCCAAGAGAGGAAAATGTTATATTCCAGGAGTTTAATTCGCAACAAAGCATTCCAACTTATATATTTGGCTGTAAATATTCTCGTGTTGGCAACGCGTTTGAAGGAAAAAGCGCGAGCCAGAAAACATTATTAGCCGCGGAAGTAAAAGAATTCCGTTTCATCATCGACAAGGTTATTGCAGAAGCAAAAGAGCAAACAGCGCAATAAAATCATGAAGATCGCAAGAATGCTGTTGATAGGTATTCTTCCCATAGCAATACTTCTCGGAAGCGCATACACCATTATCTTGAATCAATCATGGTATGAAAAAGAATTTGAGAAGCTGGGAGTGTATGGTCATTTCAATAAGCCAAAACAAGAAATCAATAATGAAGCTGTAAATATCATTGCTTTTCTGAAAGGCAGAGGCAGCCTCGATACGGATTTTTTGAATGCGAAAGAAAAAAGCCACATGAGCGATGTGCGAAATATCATCGAAAAATACGGGATTGTCACATATGTTGTTGTCATGGCAGCACTGATGCTTCTCTTTCAGACAAGAAAGGACAAGAAAGCATTGGTATACGCGGGATTCAGCTCGCTTATTTGTTTAGGAGTTTTTCTCGTCATCAGCGCGACCATGTTTTCGTCGGTATTTCTGAAGTTCCACGAAGTATTGTTTGCGAATGATTTCTGGCTGTTGGATCCAGCAACAGACAACCTCATCAAGTTGTTTCCAGAGCAGTTTTTTATTGATGCCTTAAAACAGATTATCAAAGAGAGTATCACCATCAGCATTATGGTTATTATTATAGGAAGTTATCGCACGTACATCGCAATGCTGAAGCAGAAGGCTTATATAAATAAAAAAAGCATCTAAGTAAATGGCAAAAGTCACAATATATACAACGCCAACATGCGGATGGTGCATGAAAACAAAAGCGTTTTTCAAGAGCAATAATATTGCGTATAGTGAACGTAATGTCGCTGAAGATGAAAAAGCTGCGGATGAAATGGTGGAAAAATCAGGACAGCGCAGTGTTCCTGTTATTGAGATTGATGAAAAAATAATTGTCGGGTTTGACGAAAAGCAATTAAGAAAAGCCTTGAAGATGCAAGAAAAGAATTAGCAGATTGGTAGAGCACTCTATAAATAATATTCACCTACAAAAAACATTAATAGAAAGGGATGAAAAAAAGATTTCTGTATTTTTTAGAAGCATTACTAATTCTCCTTCATTCGATGCCGGCGGGAAAGAACTGTATAAAAAAGAAGAGCGATGCCAATCACAGAAACAACAACACTCAATTTTAAAATGAACATCCAAGACACTGCGCGTTGTTCTGTAACTGTTCTTGTGATGGTCGGTGAAGGTGTTTGTTGCGATGGCTGGGTCTGATCGCCCTGCTTTGGCGGTGGCGTTTTATTTCCAAAATTAAAAGGAGATGATAATGGTTCAACGAGTTCAAGTTGAAGATCAATGGTATTGCCGAGATAAGTAAGATACGTAAGGAGCAAATCGTCGTCGGGAATTAAATCAATAGTGAACGATGTTTGTTGTCCTTCCTGAATCTCAAAAGTTTCTTTATTCGGGCTCGTCGTAAAAATGATGTTGCCGCGCGTTGTCGCGCTTGGTCGCAGCATCAAAGAATATTGATTACCTTTGTAAATAATGAAGATTTTGCTCGTTCTTCCAACAGTAACTGTATAACGTGACGCGAGATCAAAGTCAAGTGTTACGGTGCCTTGATTGCGTCCGCCACCACCCCTGCCGCCACCGCC
>JBBSXE010000016.1:0-10996 GCA_038045925.1 Nanobdellota archaeon | reverse complement strand
ACTTTAATGGCAGCCTGCGCGTCAAAGTCAGTGCCTTGCAAATTTACTAAAGAATTTTGATCATTCTGAACAGCATTCGGCTGAAGAGATGTTAAGACAGGAGGTGGTTGCTGTTGACTTTGTTGTTGGATAATTAAATCTTGCGGTTGTGAAATCTGTCCATCGCTGTTGAGAATGCGAAATGTATATTTGCCGATAGGAACATTTACAGGAATAATAATATCAATTTGTGTGCTGCGGATAGGAGTTGAAGGATATGCGGGAGGATAAGCAGTATTCAGAATGACTTGTGCAGTAGGATCAAAATCACTGCCGAGAAGAGAGATAGTTGCTTGAGGACCAAAAGGAATCACAGATGGCTGCAATCGTGTAAGAACGGGAGGTCTTTGTGGTGGTGGCTTTTGTACAGTGAATGGCAGCGCACTGCTTGTTTTTCCATCAGTATTAACAACAGCGACTCGATAGGCTGCATCAGGATAATTGACAGGGAGTGTGAAATCAATTTGCGTCGAACTTCGAACAGTAAAAGGAAGATTAGGATTCGCGCCATCAAAAGTAATCGTTGCGCCAGGAGCATCAAAATTTGTTCCTGTTAACGTAACAGTGTTTTGTTGATTATTCATGACTGTATTTGGAGTAATGCTTTGCAGTGTTGGTGGTTGTTTCAGTTGTTGGACGGTTAAAAGAAATGGCTGAGGCGGGGATGATTGTGTTGAGCCAGAAAGTCCTGAAGCAAGAATAGTGTACAGTTGCGGTGTCGTTGTTGCGGTTGTTGCGATAGTCATAACAGTTGTGCAGGGTGTTGTTTGCGTCGGCGTGCAGCTGGTTGGATTGAAGGTGATGGTTCCTTCTGACGCAGACAATCCGGTCGCTGAAAAAGTGATTGTGGCAGGTGTTCCTGTTAAACGGGTGGCAGTCAACGTCGTTGTTGCAGATTGCCCTTGTGTCACTGTCGCGGATAAAGGATTTTGTGTGAGTGAAAACGTAAACGATGGAGGTGCTCCAGTAACGCTGAAATCATAAAGAGTTGTTTTTTGTAATGTGCTGCTTGTTCCTTGCAAAGTAATCTGATAATTATTTATAGGTGGTGTTGTCGCTGTTGTCTGGAAGGTAACAAGCGATGTACATGTTGGAGATGGTGTGCAAATTTGCGGATTAAAATTCACAGTAACACCAGTTGGCGTATTCGTTGCAGAAAGTGTAATTGGTTGGGCAGTTCCGCCGAGTGTAGCAATAGTAACTTGTGTTGTTGTCGACCCTCCTTGTTGTACTGATCCTACTGTTGGATTTGCCGCAAGACTGAAATCAAAAGAAGGTTGCGATGAGGAAATAACAAACGGCAAAAAATTGCTTGGTTGGAGGTCCAGATTAACAACGCCGATATTGTAGCGGCCTGGTGGATAATTAGCGGGAATAACAAGATCAATCTGTGTTGGACTGACGACGGTAAACGCAACATTTGAGATGCCGCTGATCGTTGCCCCAACAGTATCAAAATTCTGGCCTCGCAACGTAACAGTCGTTTGTTGGTTGTTAACAACGGCATTAGGAGTGATGCTCACGAGAAGAGGCGGTTGTTGTGCGCCTCGCAATTCATATGCGCCAAGGTCAAACGGGACGCCTCTGCTGACGCCGCGAATATCGACGTCTGGCATATTGTTTAATCCAGGTGTTCCAACTGCAACGTTAAGCGCTGGGCTATTCTGAAGATAATCAAAATTAAACAGCTCTGGAGTGAGAAAATACGAAAGCGAAGCGTCAGCCACAAGAGGATCACTCAGAATATTTTGCTGTATTGACGGCCATAACTGGTGCTGTTGAAATCCTGCAAGCGACCAGCAATAATTGTAATTGTTATTTTGATGCCATCCGCATCTGGCTGTGTGTGTTCCATCAGTCATGGATGACCAGAGGACTGTGCCGTCTTGCGCGACAGTTTTATAAAAAAGATTTTTGACAAAAACTGTTGTTGGAAGATGTCGAAGCTGTGAAAGTATTTCAGGAATATAACCGACGGAAAAAGGAGGTTGACTTGAGGTGATCAGGAGATTGTTTAAAATAGCGGTATTTTGGTAAACAAAAGTGTTTGTGCCTTCGTTAAAGTTGATGGCACCGTTCTCTGAAGGATCTTTTGTGTTTCCCTGAGAGCATGGAATCCATCCTGTACCTCCCCAGTCGCCGCCATCGCCGCAAACACCATTCCACGTTGATCCGACCCAGATGAGATTATTGACAATCCAGTTGTTATCATTGCTGCGTTTGCCTCCCTGATTAGAGTTGTCATTGAAAAACCAGATGCCTCCTTGATTATTGTTGAAGATAAGATTGTTGCTAATAACGCTGTTCTGTGCGCCATTCGTAAAGGTGATACCTCCCTGCGCATTCGAATGAATGATGTTTCGCGTGATCGTTAAGCGATCGCTTGGTCCATTATTTTGAAATCCCCATCGTCTGTTTCTGTAGAGAATAGAGTCTTCGACAGTAATATCTCGTTGTACGTAGGATACGCCTCCAAAATCGCCAGAGGGAACATAAATCCCGTGTTCAATGGAGTTGTCATGAGAAACGACGTTGCGAATTGTTGTTGGTCCCCAATAAAACTTGCCCCAGATCCCTCGATTTTGTCTGGTGACTTCAATATTCTGAATCGTGATGCGATCATTATCGCCGAGATTGACACCGACCTGGCCTCCCCAGAAACTGCCCCAGTTATTTCCTTTGGGGTCTTTTGTTGCTGCGCATGTTGGAGTACAATGTGCAATAAAACCGTCTAAAAGAATGTTGGTCGAATCAAATACGCCAATAGAATATGCACCGTCAAAAATAACTTGTTCACCCGGATAGACCATAAAGATAATTCCGTTTGGATCTCCATTGATCTTGTCGAAAGCGCCTGGATTCCATCCAAAATAAGTTCCGCCGCGATATACAACAACATCGCCTGATCGCAGAAGAGGTTGAATCGCGCCGAGGCTTGCGTACGGTTTGTTGATGTCATTCGGTCTTCCCGTCGGATCACTGCCGGTCAGAGAGATAAAATACACAGTATTCACCGGAAATCCTTGATAGAGCTTGTAGAGCAGTATCTTGAAGTTCTGGATGTTGCTCGGATCACCATAGGTTTGGATCACTGAAGCAGGCGTATTGACGGCAGGATCATTGTCGTCTGCGTCAGGCATATCGCCAATCATGCCTTGTCGTGTTGGACCGCAATCACCGTAGCAGAGCTGCGCATTCTTCCCAACACCATAACCATCGCAGTCCCAGTCAATATAATATGCGGTCGTGCATCCTCGTCCAATCGGCTGAAATCCCTGAGCCGCGGCGGTTGTTGGAGGCGGAATAATCTGTTGAGAAGGAAGTGATGGTACAACCAAGAGAATAGGAGAAGTAAGTCTAGAGAATAAATAAGAGGGAGATGGCATCAGCAATGTTTGAATCGCTTGTCGCTGCGTGGTTCGAGAGGAAGACTGCTGTTCAATCTGGAAGCGCAATTCGAGCGTGGTGTCTTCAAGAGGTTCTGCAAAGTGGTGTTGATAGAGTGCTGGATCAAGAAGATGAGATATCCTAACTTGATCGTTCTGTACAGTTCCTGCAACGGTTGTGATTGCTTCATCAAAAAGAAAGTCATCTTCAATGATGCGAACCGTGAACGAGACGCCGTCGCAATTTCCTTGTGTCGTGAGCTGCAATTGCACCATGTCACCAACAGTTGCTTGCGCAGTGTTCCAGGATAGTTGCTGTGGTGTGCACGATCGAGGAACGTCGGACTGCGGTTGCTGGATAAACGGAGGAATGATATCTGCGATCGGTAGGGGTTGTTGCAGCGTGCGAGGCTTTGTCAAGATGCGAATAAGTTGCGGTGCAGTTAAGACAGTAAAGGAAAGTGACGAAGAAAGTTGATCTGTCGTGTCATCGGCGAGAAGCGCAAGAGTATAGGTTCCTGCTGGAATTCCCTGGCCAAAAGAAAAGGTAACGGTTGTTGGCGTCGCAGAAAGAAAGGCGGATGGATCAATCGTTGCGGTATATCTTCCGTCAGCTGAAGTGATAAGAAAGGTAGGAACTCCTTGGACAAAAGAACCGTCAACCTGAATCAATGTATCTCGATCGTTATAAAATGTCGAAGGAGTCATTCGTGTCAAAGTAAGAGTATCAAGATCATCTTCAACAACATGAATTGATGTAATGGGTTTTATGAAAACAGAAGGATTTTGAAAAACAACAGAGCCGGTGATCGACGCGGGAAATACTAAGGACGTGCTGTCATGATCAAAAAGCTGATAAAAAAAGACGATGCTGCCTGCTGTCAAAACTAAAAGAAGGAGTAATCCCATGCCTCTTTTTTTCATAGAAGAAATAAACAGGACGAAGTTTATATAGCTTATGGAATGCGCCGGATATAAATCATATAGCAATCAACAAAGTATTTTCTAAATTTCAGCAAGGCTGTCCGCCAATCACGCACGGCGCGACAGTCAAGTTAAGAGGAATAACTTTAATGAAGGCGTTATCATACAACGCGACACCCGCGTAATTCTGCGTTCCAAGAGGAACATTAAATCCTCGAATAGAGATCGTATATTTTCCTGATGCGGGCGTTGAAAGAGAGACGCGCTCAACATTATTGATTCGATCAAACTTGTCAGAGTAAGGGGGTTGAACATCATTGCCAACATAGACAGTTCCATTAGGCGCGGTTATTATTAAATCAAGATCGTTCACAAGTTTTGTTCCATTCAGCGGAAGAACATTTGCCGCGACGTCAGTCCAAACCAGCATAACAGTAAGCGGCTTTCCTTGGTGAACGGAGATAGTGTAATTATGTTGTTTTCCCGTCAATAAACCTTGTGTAATGTCGAAATAGGCGAGATATGTTCCATCAGACGGAAGCGAACGAGTCATATTGACTCTTCCCCAACCTACCTCAGGATCGGGGATTGTTTTTCCCATGGTGTCTGTTCCAGCAAAAACTGTCGCTTTGATAAGCGCGGCGCTCGGGTTAGGATGCTGTTTAAACGTTTGATAATATTCGCGAATAAGCGCTGCAAGTCCCGCGAGATGCGGTGTCGCCATACTCGTGCCGCTGAATGTGCAATATTGAGGATTCGAAGGAAGGGAATAACAAGATCTGCCTAACGAGCTTTTTGTCGAAACAATATTCGTTCCTGGAGCTAAAACATCGGGCTTATATCGTCCATCAAGCGTTGGTCCTTGACTACTAAAACCCGCGCGTTGTCCAGGAGTTTGCGTATCCGCGGCGCCAACGGATAATCCATTTTTGTTGGTGCTTGGAGGGATGACAGTCACACGACCACTATAACCGTTATTACCCGCAGCAAACAACACCAGAAACTCTTGATACTGGTTAGTAAATTGATCAATGTCTTGCGCAGTATTCTCATACATACCATAAAAAACTGATCCTATCGACCCCCAGCTGTTTGAATGAAAACGTCCTCCTTGTTGATATGTAGGCAAAAAAAGATTCATGGAAATCGGATAAGGAGGATAAATAAAATTCGTTCCTTGATCGTCGCCTACTGCTTGAAAAATAAGCGAGGCTTCTGGAGCGGATCCGGCATAAGATGACAAATATTGATGTTGTCCTGAATTGCTTCCAGATAAGTTGCCGTTGCCAAGAACACTGCCTGCAACATGCGTGCCATGCCCATTTTGATCCCAAGGCTTTGTGAGGCGAGTAGGAGCTTTATTGACTAATTCTAAAATACGGCCTTCAAGATCATCGTGCATACTCGAGTCATTATTTCCTGTGTCTAAGCCGCTGTCAGAAATACCAATAATTTGATTTTTTCCATAGAGTTGAAATCGTTGTTGAATGAGAGGAGTTCCAGAAATGAGATTGGATTGATTATTAGCAGTCTCCATTAAAGGCAGAGGCATAATCGAAGAAATTCCTTCAAGAGAGGAGAGTCTGCCAAAAAAATCAAAAGAAGAAGCCTCAACCTGTATGAATGTTGGAGAGAGAGCAACAAACGAAATATCTTGTTGAGAAAGGCGCTCAAGAATATCGCTTCGATCTGCTGAGGAAAAAAGAGCGACAAGATAGGTGTCTGTTGATGAAGAAAGAGGAAGCGTAACATCAAAAAGATCATAATACAAAACAAAAGAAGTAATAATGCCTTCGTCTTGAAGCGTTAAAAGTTCTTCTTCGTTCGCTTGCACAATATACTGGTGTTCAGGAATATAGCCTTCAATTCTTCCGGCAAAGTGTTCTTGAATGCGTTGTTGCGCGGAAGCGCTGTCATGTTCGTTATACTGGACAACAAAATAGGCAAGGCGTTCAGGGAAAGAAGAGGCTCCAATTCCAAGAGAAGAGAAGAAGCCAAGCAAAAGCAAACCTATAAAAAAGAATATTCCCAGAGCAAGACGCGAATGTCTACGCATTATTAACATTTCAAAGATGTTGAAGCTTATAAAGATGGAGTTATTTTAATGACCACTATTAAGTGAATAAAGTAGAAAGATTTATATAGATGAAAAACAGAGAAACAGGCATGAATCGGCGACAATTTTTGAAGGGAACGGGAATGGTTGCAGGAGCTACTGTTGGTTATGGGTTAAGTGATCTATTGGGCAACTCTTTCTGCGATTCACTTGTTGATGCATATACAGAATTGACAGGCGTTGTTGAGAAAAGAATGCTGGCATCTGCGCAAGAAGTCAAACAATATCTCGGAGAGACAGAAGAAGCGCAGAAAAAAATGACGCGATACTGGGACGGCATCCTTGGAGGTTTTGAAGTTGAATCAAAAGAATTGCGCACAGCCTTAGATAACATCGACAGATATGTGACTGAAGCGGATATGCAAGAAAGATTAAAACGCTTATACGATCGGGTTCTTTTGAGATATCGAATGATCATTGACGTGGAGCAGGAAGTGCATAAACAAGCTCCAAAAGGATTACAAAGACTTCAAGAAGGCATTTCACGATTTTGGCACGGAGAAGAAAAAGGATCAAATGAACATTTACGGAAAAGGATGGGAAATCTCGAGTCATTGGTTCAAGTGTATGATAACATGCAAACGAGCGGTCTTGGGCAAGTAGAATTAATGAAAGAAACAAGTAGTTATTTTAAGCAAGCACAAGATCAAGTAGTAAAACAATTGAATGCGTATCTGGCGGATAAGAATCTTTCTGAAGAAGAACGCTTATTTTATCAAGGCTTGCAGAACTTAGCGGGAAAAGATCCGACAGGTAAGACAATGGCTGATTATTTGTTGAACAGCGGGGCGCAATTGCGTACTGCTGATGTTGCGCAGTCATTAGACAAATTGAAAGGAGCATTATCCAAAACAATAGGCGACTTAACAAAATTGCAGAGTTTGTACGATGAAGGATTGACGCTAAAAAAAGAGTTGCGGGATCTTGGAAAAGATAATATAGGTGGATTGCAGAGAAAAGTAGAAGAATATACTGCGCTTGTAGAGCAACGGAAGAACGAACTTAAAAGCGATGGATACGCAGTCAATTATAGTGTTGCTCCGGAATGGGGTGCTTTTGGAGAAAATTTATTCGGATTTTTAGGAAAAGTAAAAAAGTATCTCAGTGTAGGGATTGCTGGAGCAGGAGCAGTTGCAGGCGTTTATTTAGGAGGCATGGGGAGTAGGTTGCTGTGGGGAAATGAAACGAAAGAATTAAAAAGAGAAATTGAGAGCTTAAAAGAAAACATTAGGCATCAAAAATGAAACATGATAAAAGAATGTACACTATTTGAAGCATTGCAGTGCAAAGAAGGAGATTCTGTTGTAGATATAGCAAAAAAATTCAAAGAGTACGCAGTGCGTTATATGTATGTAACAAATGTTCAAGATCAACTGTTAGGAGTTATTTCTCTAAGCGATATCAATAATCGTGTTGTTGCGGAAGGAAAAGACCCAAACGCGCTCAAGGCAAAAGATATCATGACAAAGAATCTAAAGGCATTCGATGACCAAATAAGCGAGCATGAGGCATACAAACAATGTATTCGTGAAGGACGAACGGCATGCCCTGTCACGTCAAAAGGAAAGCTCGTCGGCGTCATTACAGTCCAATCATTGCTGAATCATATTACAAATGTGAAATAAGGAGACAAAAATGGCCAATCGAACTGAGTTTATTAAAACAGGATTAGAACGCTTGCTCGAAAAAGATAAAGACGTGCGGCAACATTTCTTAGACCAAAATGGAACGCTCTTATCAAGAGAGAACCCGGTATTCCAAAAGAATTCGCTGTATCTTGAAGAAGCGCTCGGTCGGTCATATGATTCTCGTTTTAGAACATACGAAAAAAGTGCAATGACTAAATATGCGACAGGCGCAAGAATAATCTCTGGCATTGGCGCAACAATTGCAGGTCTCGCGTTCTGGCCATTAGGCGGAACTGCAGGGCTATATTATGCATTAGGCGGCGCAATAGGCAATCTTTTTGCTGACGCTTTAGACACAAGAGCATACACAACAGAAGGAAAGCTGACAGGTATGCAGGGCGTTGGCGTCGCCGCGAAAGCGCTCCCTCACAAAATATTATCATGGTTTGTTCCAGGATATGGGCTCATTGATAGCTTGATGGGGCGAAAACGTTTTGAATATGCTGCAGGAAAGCAGGCATTGTATGATGCAAAAGATGCATTCTTAGGAAAAGCTTATGCAGAGCTGGGACGCGAACATAAAATCATTCCTCTAGAAAAATTCAGAAATCCTGTATATGCTTTGAAAGAAGAGTCCAGTGATCGAGCAGCAAAAGCCGCATAATTTTTTATTTTTTTATATGGGAAACTGTTTTTGAAATATTTCTTGCATCTCTTTTTTGAAAATTTTTCGTTGTTTGATCTCGTTCTGGCCTAAAAATATGTCGGCGAAAAAGAACAAGATTTAAAAACTTCAAGAAGCAGCAAGAAGGTAATGGGAAAAGAGCATCAGTGTTTTCAGTGCACGATTTGCGGTACAGAGATTAATGTCCCGTTGTGCTGCGAAAAACAGATGGAGATTGTTGACAGCGAGTTAGTTTGTTCTCTCTGCGGCAGTAATCAGGAGATTCCGATTTGCTGCAACCAAAACCAGATGCAAACGATAAAGAAAAAACCAATCCAGAAAAAGAAGTGAGCATACATGTTAGAAAGCCTCAAAGCACTCATTAACATCAAGAGTCCCAGCGGCAACGAATCGCCCATGCGCCAGATCATCATAAAAAAAATAAAGCCATTTGTGGATAAAGTCTACATTGACAAATATGGCAACGTCATTGCGCAGAAAGTAGGGACTGGGCAAAAAATTATGCTCACCGCGCATATGGATGAGGTTGGCTTGATGGTGAAAAGCATTGATCAGCAAGGATTGATGTATTGTTCTGAGATCGGCGGTATTGACCCCGTCACTATGTTGGGGGAACGAGTAATGATTGAATCAAAGAAAAAACCAATGTATGGATTAATTACAACAAAAGAAATCAGCAATGGTCAGCCAACAGAAAAATTGCCGACAATGAGCGATTTAGTGATTGATACAGGCTTGACAAAAAAAGAACTAGTAAAAAAGGGAGTTGAAATTGGAGCGTATATTTACTTCACGCTCGAAGCTGGGCATCTTGGCAGTGAGGAAGTGATTAGTGGAAAAGCATTAGATGACAGAACTGGTTGTTACATTCTCCTCGAAATCGCTCGCCAACTCAAAAATATGAAAAGAAATATTTACTTCGTCTTTACCGTGCAGGAAGAGATTGGATTATATGGCGCGCAGACAAGCATTCATGGCATTGATCCGGATTGGGCAATCAATGTTGACGTGACTGGTGCTGAAGACTTTGGCGAAAATCCAAGAAATTGCATCGGCAAAGGCCCGTGTCTCACGATCAAAGACGCGGACACCATCACCAATCGCTGTCTCAATGACAAAATTAAAGACGTGGCAAAAAAGCTCCATCTTCCCTTGCAGCTGGAAGTCAATGAAGTTGGCTCAACAGACGCGTTAAATATCAGCATCGCGAAAGGAGGCATCCCAACAGCAGTTCTTGGCGTTGCCGTCAGAAACATTCATACAACATCCAGCGTCGCGCACGCAAAAGACATCGAAAACACGATTAAAATTCTTGTGCATCTGCTGAAGAAGCCAACGAAAGACTTGTGCTTGCCGCAGTAAACTGCAAAAAAATGAAAAGAATATATTTATAAACAGCTAAAATACCTAAAAAGCATCACATAATGTGGAATCTGAAAGGGTTTCTTTTATGTAAATTAGGAGGCATAAGAAATGCAACCATCATCCGGTGGCTTTAGAGGAAATTTCGGTCCTAGAGAGATGCACAAAGCAAAGTGCTCTGAATGTGGACAAGATTGTGAAGTTCCTTTCAAACCTGCAGAAGGTAAGCCCGTCTACTGTAGAGATTGCTACAGATCGAAGAAAGAAAAAAGTAACAGCTACTAATACTGCTCAGAAAAAGAAGCATTTTTCTCAAATCTCTTTTCTTTTTATTTTTTTATTCCTTATATAAAACATTTATTGCCGCTTATACCTTCCAATCAGCACAGCGTCAGCTAAAATATGCCCTTCCATTGCTCGTTTAACTTCTTGTTTTGTGCTTCCTTCCGGCAAAGAAAGGGTTGTGTCTAGCGCATAAAGTTTGAAAAAATAGCGATGTTCTCGATCCGGCGGGCAAGGTCCTCCATAATCATTTTTTTTAGCAGTATTTTTTCCCAAGACGCCTTGAGGATTTTTCCCTTCAAAAATTTCGTGCGTTGACGGAGGAATATTAAACACAATCCAATGATCCCATACTGCAATATTGAATTTCTGTTGCACAACATCAGGGATATCAGGATCATCCATAATCAAGACAAGACTTTTTGTCAGTATTGGAATGCTGTTGAAAGACAATGGCGGGCTGATATCGCTTCCATCACAAGTATATTTTTTTGGAATGGCGCCGTTATGTTGAAATGCGGAACTGGCAATGCGCATCGCGGTTACCTCCTGAGATAGATTTAACGCTTGCTGC
>JBBSXE010000015.1:0-2100 GCA_038045925.1 Nanobdellota archaeon | reverse complement strand
TGTCAAGTGCGTATCTTTTGAGCTTGTGCTGTTTTTTTGCTTCGTCACGATACGTAATTTTTGTCGTATTAATGAGTATTTTTCCGCGTCGCAAAGGTATTGCAGATACATTCGAGGTTAGATTATTTTCTTGACCGGATTGATTTCCAGAACTTTTCAGCTCATAAATAATCGACGTGATATTGAGGATTGCATCGCGAACAGAAATAATAAGAGTTGAATTATTTCTTGTAAAATTGTTCAAGCGGCACGTATCAACACATGCTTCTGAAAAAAATCGCAGAGGGTGTCGGTAATCAACATCAGTAATCGCTTTTCCCGTAATATCAATGATGGAAGTTGTAATCTTCTTAGCAGTGATCTGCATGCGAATCGTTTTTTCCTCTGTTTTTCCATTTGCAGCAAGAAGAAGAGTTCCCGAGTAGATTCCAGGAACAATAGATTCCGTATCCCAATAAAGCTTGAACGCGCCGAGTTTTCCAGGTTCAAACGCAACGTCTACAGAGGAAATATCTGCAAGCGTGTTATTATATGTGTCAACAAGAACAAGATGGATCGTTGCATTGTAAACCGCAGCCATAGCAAGATTCTTCACGAGAATATCAAATTTCACAACGTCTCCTAATTGAAAGTTGTTCGCAGCAATATCAAGCGCTTCTAAAGGGAAAAAGAGATCATCTTCAAGTGATGCACCTTCTCGAATATTCCCTTCCGCCAGCGCAATGATGCCGGGTTCAAAAGAAACAATGTATTCTTCATTTGCAACCACTGTTTTCAGATATTGCCATCCGCTGAGACAAACCCCTACATTGAAATCCCAGATGCGGCACTGGTACAATATCGTTCCTGTTGCTCGCACAGCGATGGTTCCACGTTGAAAGGTGATATTTGATGCGTCAACAGCATAGTTTTTTGTGAATGTAACGTATTCTGGCTCGACAACGCCTCGCGCAGTGGTGCTAATGCGAAGGTTGTTTCCAACAAGGTCATCAAAAGCAAGTTCAGGAAAATAGGATGCGGGGAATGTAAATGTAGCAATTTTTTTATCGTGCGCGAGCTCATGAGAAACTGTCGCGCCATTCTCGTCAGTCACTATGAAAGTCTGCTCTTCAGTCTGATTAAAAGAAGCGCTGAGAAATCCAGTCAATGCGCTCAAAAATCCTTTCTTCTTGCGTTGTTGGTTGCTGTCGTAAATAAGCTGACTCTTGTCGCCAAGATAGACTTGTGCTGCGCCATCGCCTTCAAGTGTTCCGCTGATCGCCAACGATTGAATCTCGCCTGCAGGAAGAGAAAAACTATACACTGAATTCTGTGCGGTGGTCACCATCAAAGGAATTTCCTGCTTAATGCTGGTTGCGCTGAAAAAACCTGTTAAAAAAGGTTGAATAGAAAAGAAAATGCCGAGACTGAGCATGATGCCAAAAAAAACAAAGAGATGAACGCGTGATAACCGTTCCGAAGTTTCTTGCTGGTGAACGACGCGAAGCTCCTGGCGATAGCGCTTGATGCAGTCGTCATAATGGCGCAGAAGCGCAAGAGGAGTATGTTGTCCAAATGCGTCTTTGACTTTTGAGCGATAGATCGCTTGAGAAATAACGTTGCGCTGATATTGATCGCTGAGGTCACGGACAATAGAACGAACTTCTTTTTTGTAGTGCTCTGCTTCTTGGACTAATCGCAGCAGTTCTTGCGTGCGGTGCTCACGTGAATGGTGGTTGCGTTTCATCCTCGTTTCCTCACCAACGCCACAAGCTGTTCTGTGCGTTCTTTATGTTTGGCTAAAAATTTATCATTGCCCAGATAAACGCTTTTAACGCGTCCATTGTTGAGACGAACGCTGGTATAGAAATAAGGTCCTATTTTCCTTCCTCGTTTCAAAATATATTTTTTATACAACGATCAAACCCCTTTCTTTGTATGGACAAATGATTGCTATCCATTATTATTCTAGGTTGCACTACATTTATAAGTGTTATGGTGCCAAAGATGCAAGAGAAAGTTTGAAGAGAATCTTCGAGAAAAGTTTGATCAATATAAAAGAAGAAGTATTTGTTTAGCTGATTTCTGAGATTTTCTTTGATTTGTATTCTGCATCACCAC
>JBBSXE010000014.1:0-11258 GCA_038045925.1 Nanobdellota archaeon | reverse complement strand
CGGTTCGTGAGCTGGGTTAAGAACGTCGTGAGACAGTTTGTATGATATCTACTGGATGTGCTGATGATCTGCGAGGAAGGATCCTTTAGTACGAGAGGAACAAGGGTTCGGCGCCTCTGGTGCATCGGTTGTCTGACAAGGCAGGCCGAGCAGCTACGCGCTAAGGGATAAGTCCTGAAAGCATCTAAGGACGAAACCCACCTCAAAAAGAGATCGAGAACTCTCAGAGAACATGAGGTTGATAGGGTCGGGATGTAAGTGCCGAGGCAACGAGGCATGAGTCTGCGACTACTAATCGTTCGAATATAAAGAATTTTCGTTTTGACCTTGCTAATGCATCATTTTTTTTATTTTTTATCAATTATTCATGATGTTAGAGAAAGAATTCTATTGATATATAAAAACATTTATGAATAGATTATTTTTACAACAGAATAATGAAATGGTATATTGCTGCACGATTTGGATTAAAAGAAAAAGTCAGAGAAATCCATGGGTTATTAAGGAAAAGAGGACATGAAGTACTCGGCGATTGGACAAACCACATTCCGATTAAACCATATCAAAAGCACACAGATCTTGCCAGCGATTACAGTATAGAAGATGTCAATGCTGTAAAAGAATGCGAAGTTTTTTGTTTATTGAGCGATGAAGCAGGAACAGGAATGTATGTAGAATTAGGTGTTGCAATTTTATCAAACATGCTACAAAAAAAACCTGATGTGTATGTCATTGGCGAACAAAACACAAGATCAATGTTTTATTTTCATCCTGCGGTAAACAGAAGAGCTACTATTGATGATGTCATTGCAGAAGTTGAAAGAGGCAAACTCGAAAGTATTGAAACGTAAGAGCAAAGCAAGAATGATCCGAACCATCTACGACGAAGCAAAAAAAAGATTAGACAGCTATAGAGAACGGGATCGATCGATGCATATTCCAGCACAATTTGTAGAATCAATTGAAAAAGAATTATTGATTCCTCCAACAAGATACGAAAGAATAGAAAGGAAGCAAGGAAGTAATGACCCTCCGGGATTCATTCGAGTAAACAGTCCTGGTGAAGGAAACTATAAAGAGATGCGCCTTCGTCTCGGTACAGTTACCCTCGGCATAAGAAGGATGGAGGAAGAGAGAAATCTTGAATCACTTCTCTTACTGTATCTTGGAAGAGTGAGCAGTCAAATAAATCTCAGCGGAAGGGCGCAGGTGCATATGCAGAGAAACGGAGTCATGGCATTATTGCAAAGAGATCTTGTCATCTCATCTTTATACACCTCTCCAGATATAGGAGAATATGCATTTGTTTCGAGTTGGTATTCCGAAGAAAGCAGAATTCGACCAACTTATCCAAAAACCGAGGCAGAAGCTCTTGCTGAAATGCACAAAGGATGGAAACTGAGTGGCAAAAAAGCAGAAGATTATTTTGATTTCACGTTGCTTCCTTTATTGGTTATGTTTGTAAAAGAAGTTGCAGAAAGCGTTGCTTCAAAAGCTTAGAGTTTCATCACAATATGTCCGTCTTTAAACACGCGAATGGATCCGCTTGAAGAAACAACAACTGCCAAGCAATCAGTCTGTTTTGTCATTGCGGCAGCAGTCCGATGCCGTGTGCCAAATCCCTGCAGATGTTCGATGCCGTCAGTAGACACATCAACATAGGCGCAGCTGGTAATAATCGTTCCATCGCTGTCCAGAATAAAAGAGCCATCGAGTTGCGCGAATTCCTTGACTGTTTCCCGAATAACAGGGTCAGAAATGTTAACGTTGTGTTCATGATAGCCCAAAAATGGGTTGATCACAAGCTGTTTCACATATTTCATCAGCTCGTTTTTGTCGCCGATAATAAACATCGTGCCGATTTTTTTTCCTTCCCGTCCTTCGTCAGCAATCTCGCTTGCAATGTCGATAATTGCCTCAAGTATATTTGCAGGAACACGTGCAGAGAGGTTATGTTGAGATATAGTAAAGAGAATGTGGTCAATATCAAAAAAGAAAACAATGCCTTTGTAGCCAATGCCAACATTTTCATGGACGACGCACATCACTTTATCGCCCTTCACAAGCAATTGTTTGTTGATGGCTTTGATGATAAGTTGTTTCATCGTCCGCAAGGAGCCGAGGGGAAGCTTGCGTATCTCAGTTTTAAAACTCTCCGATTGATAGCCCTCTTTTCGTAGTGTAAAAATACTGACCTTCACGGTAATATAGCGATCCTCTCCGCCCTCAAGATCAAGAGTATCTTCTTCTTGCCGTATAACAAAAACAAGTTTTGTCGATTGAGAGTTTTCAAAGAGAGCGAGTACGCTTTTATCAAAAGGTGTGAGCGAGGTCATAGTTGCGATTGCGCAAGTGCAGGTATAAAAAGATTGCTGACCGTTGAAAATGTTCTGAAAAAGATCAAGAAAAGAAAAAGTTAATACTTCAGTTCAATCCATTGCACGCGTTTTTCCGCGATATGGTCCTTCACTTGCTGTTGCCTCTTGTTCAAACTTCCTTTGCCTGTTTTGATCTCAATAAATTTGACAGCGTCATCATCAAAGCAGATCCCATCAATAGGCATGCCAATAAAGGTGAAATTATCTTTGTTTGCGACGTCATTAAAATTATGCATAAATGGAACAAACTGTTCCCAGTGCTGTCCATGTTTCACGCTCTGGCTGCGATGCTCAAATTGTAATTGCGCAAGTTGCCCTTGAACTAAAGAAAGTCGCCGATAGAAATAAAAAAGCAACATGAGCAGCGCAAAAAGAGTGATAAAAAGAGCGAATAAGAGCGTCATCAGCATTTACTCCGTGTTGTTTGAATTTCCTTCTTGATCGAGATGTTCAAATGCAGGTAATTTTTTTCCGGTGAAGTACATGCAAAATTGATACGGGCAAAGCTTGCATTTCCATGGCTCTAAATCTTCTGGCTTTTGCGGCACAACGCTACTGCCGATCTGATTTTGAAGATAGTCAAACTGATGAATAAGCTGATTGATCATCGCCTCATCTTTTTTAATAATAAATTCTTTTAATTCTTGCGTGTCTTTATTCTCAACGATAATCAGGCTTTTTTCAAGATGAAAATAATGCATATACATCTGGACTTGTTTGATCATGGCAAAGGATGGTGTGGTGAGTTTGTAAAACGCGTAATCTTTCATGCTTTTAATTTCTAAGATATAAGGCTCATTATCAAGCGCGAGAATAGCGTCTGCCCGTCCGCTGAAAAGTTCATTCGGTGGAATAGCAATTTCAACAGCTTTCACAACACCCATACCAAAGAGAGCGCTCATCAGACGCATATGCGTGTACGTGCCCTGCTCCAAAATTCTCTTGGTTTGCGGTTCGAACTCAGCGCGCGGTTTGTTTTTAAACGCATAGTAAATCTGCCGCGGACAAGAATCTGCTTCACTCACATAAAACGATCGTCGCTCCTTTTCTCCTCGCTGCTTTCCATAAAAAGAATCTATCCGTTCGACAAGCATGCTAAGTAAGAAGTGGGTGTTCTTTAAAAACATTCTGGAGAAAAAACCGGAAAAACAGATGAAAAAGAAGGAAAATATTCGATTCGGTGCGGAAGATAAGATTATAAGTCAAGATACATGATAAAGCTAATTGAAGGAGAAATGTGTGAAGGGCAAGGAATGAAGAAAAAAAGAAGAAAGATACATCCTGCACTGATAGTGGTGAGTTTCTTTATCAATAGCTTGTTGTTTGTCACGTTGTTGTATGATCTGCAGTTCACCAGAGTTGGTTTCAAAATGGAAGTAAATCCTCTGATAAGCGAGAATACGAATGTTTTAGAAATGAAATACTACATCACCTATCTTGTGCCGTTATTGTTGTTCATCGGATCACTCTACGTTCCGCAGCAAGCAATAATCTGTTCATTGATGCTTTTTCTCATATTTGGATGGGTGTTTCTCAATAATCTCGAAGCAGTCATTGATCATTTCGGCACAGATTACAATTGCATCAAAAGATTTTTTATAAGCAAAGAGTCAGTACATATTTTGTTTACGAAAGATGTGAAAAAGATATTCTCAGCATATGTGAATGCAGAATGTCGAAGATATATCATAAAGAAAGAAGTGTGAATTTTTTTAAGAGCAAGCGAAGAACTTACGCCGCTCTGTTTGGAAGAGGCGGATTATTATGCGAGGAGATGAGGCTACAAAGATTTGGATATATTTTTTTCCTTACGATCTCCATTGAAACTTTATGCCCGCGTGGGGATCCGATGATATTTGGTCGCCCGCCGCTTCTTGCATGTTCAGCGAAAGAGGGAGAATATCCAAGTAATCGATCTAAGGTTGCGCAATAGTCAAGAAGTCCGCGCTCACTGAAGTAAGCGGTAGCGGGTTTGCTTCGGTTGCCTAAACGTTCAACAGCTTCTGGAGTCTTTCCTGCAATCGTAAGAATGTTTAACGCCCCCTTATGTTGAAGAACAAAGTCAAGAGGTTCTCCTTCGCAACCATAGCGAGTCAGCCAAATATCCATGCTGTCTGTATCAGATTGCACGAGAGCGACACGATGTTCTCTAGAAAAAAATTCTTTTTGCGCGGTATTTCTGCGATTCGTTTCATAGGCAATAGCTTTTTTTGTCAAACGACCGGATAATCCTTTGTGAGAAAAAACTTTTTGTCCTATGTCCAGAGCGCGATGATAACTGCGAACATCCGCAGCAAAGTGGTTGTACATGCGAAAAGCAGGTCCTGCCTGTAAATAATGATCAACCCTCTGATCAATGCCAACGGGGTCAGAATCGAGTTCTGCAATTGCGCGCGCCAATGACTCGCAAGGCGAAATAGTTGCTGATAAGAGCAATATGGAATAAATACAATCTGCATCTGGTTTTCCAGTGACAACAAAACGCTGAAGAGGTTCAAACCCTGAAGAAGTAGCAATTTCACAAGCAGTGAGGCTTACGGGTTTATACTCACTATTTAGTCCATGATGGTCAAGAGGATATTTTCTCGTGACAGATATATCACCAAAAGAACATTCAACTGGTTCAAACCCGCCATCACGATATCTCATCGCTTCTGTATAAGAAGAAGCATAGGCAATTTCCAGCTTTTTGTGGAAAATCATATAAACGAACAAGAAAAGGGCTATTTAAAGCTTTTCTATATAATTACTAATAAGTAATAAATAAAGAAAAAATCGGTGGCTTTATAAAGAAAAGAAATCGGCAAGAGTTGTGTAGGAACGCAGCTTACTGTCGGTGCGGCCCAAAAAGCAGCGCTGAGGAAAGTCCATCCACCTGTCTTCATTCGTGAAGATATCCGCAAGGAAGTTGCTCTCGCTTGAGAGTCCTGGAAACAGGAGGCAACCGAGAAGAAACGACACGCCTTTGCCGCGTGATGATGGTGCAAGCAGGAACATGCTTGGGCATGAAATGATGCCTGAAGTTCTCCGCGAGGAGAATGAGATAACCACTTGAACTTGTGGCAAAGAAACGATGAAACGACGAGCCCCAACTGGTGCAAGTTCCAACGCGAACGCTCAGTAGAATGTAAGCGCAATCCGTCTGGCCTTTCGCAAGGAAGGTAAAGGGACCACAGGTTCTTACGCGGGGATTGACAAAAGATGGCTTATGCGTTCCTACACTTTATGATCAATATAAAGTAACATGGATAGTAGTCGAGGGAAGATGCACGAAGAAACCGCGGGTGTCTTCTTCTCCGCGAAAAAAAGACAAATATTTATAAGGAAACAGACAAAAAGAAAAAAGATGAAAAAAACAATCATGCTGTTGACAGTGATAATTATCATAGGAGTATCATTACTATTTTTTAAAAACAACGGAGAAGAAAAGCAAATAACTAATTTTGAAGAATGCGCGGCTGCGGGCTATCCAGTCATGGAGTCATATCCGCGGCAATGTCGAACGCCAAACGGAACGCTGTTTAAAGAAGAAACAAAAGAATTGGAGTTCTGGAAAAATGATGATATTACCTTAATGCAGATCCCTGAAACCGGAGAATATGTTTGTTTTGGCTGTGGAAAAATAATGTGCAAAGATCCAGCCCCAGGATTAACGGTTATTGAGGAAACTCCTGAACAATATTGTGATGAAGATCTTGAATTGGTGAAGTCGTAACGTATTTAAAGAGATAGAAAAGGAGACAAAATATGGCAGACAACAAAATTCAGATGCCGCAGAGTGGCGGAGGCATTATTAGGTATGATGAAGGAACGGGCAGTAAGTTCACCATATCACCGACAACAGTAATAGTAATGATTGGCATTGTTATCATACTTGCAATAGCTTTGCATGCCAAAGGATTTGGATTATTTTAATCAAACGCTTTCCAGTACTTTAAGATCGGGGCTTAAAATGCGGACATGGTCATCTTTGCTTCGCAGTCCGCGATAGATGCGTTGCAGAAATTCTCGTCGCGCTTTGTCAAAATAAAAATCAAGAAAAGCGTCAGGTCTGCTCAGCTGCAAAACCTTCCAAAAAACAGAATGCATGCTGGGATACGGATATTTTGTAAAGACAATGCTGTTGCAAAGCTCGCCAGGCAGATCAACGCCGCGTGAGCATTTCGTGGAATAGAGAATATCCAGTTTCTTCTCTTTAAACAATTGCAATAATTCTCCTTGCTTGTATCGCTGTTGCTGCTCTTCAAGGAGTTCCTTGCTTTGCACGTGAGAAATTTCGTAGAGATTCTTCTCATCCTCCGTTGGCAGATCAGCATAGCTGTTGACATGCACAAGCACAGGTTTTTTTGCGAGTTCAATGCTTTTTGCGAGCGCTCGCAGATATTCTTCCCGCGTCACGTGCCCATTATCAAAAGATTTATAGCGGAAATTTTTTTCAAGGCGGGTAAACACGCGCTGGCTTGTTCCTTGTTGTTGTGTTTCAGCGTCAATGGTGATAAAATGATGGATGCCATAAATCTGCTGCAGCACTTTCTTGCTGTGTAATGTTCCACTCATCAGCACAAAGACTTTATTTTTATCAAGCAGTTCCTTGAACTTTTTTTCCAGATTAATATTGACAAGCTTCACAACAATCTGATTTTTGATATTCCGGGAATACAGAACATAACTATCTTCATAAATGTCTTCAAAATATTTCGCGATCAGAAAAAGAGGCTCAAGGTCTTCATAGACAAGAAGATCCTCATTCTGTGAAAATAATCTGAGAAGATGAAGAATATGCGCAGTTTTCAAAAGAGAAATTTTTTCATGCGTAATTTCTTTCTGTACTTGTTGGCTGTTTAAAATGCCGCGGACAAGCTGTTCCGCTTCAATGAGTAAATCCTTCAAATGCTCTTCTTTGCATGGTCCGATGAGTTGGTTTAGTTTATAGCTCAGATGATCAAGATTGATATGCTTCTCATTCGAAAAATTATCAAGAAACTCATCGCATTCGTCAATAATCTCAAGATCGGTCTGCGGTTTTCGATTCATCAAATTTTCAAGCTCGTATTTTTTGCTATTGAACACAATCACATCTGCGTGAATATAGCTGCGAAATTGCTCGTAATACGTGCAGCCTGGTTTGCGTTTGTACCACGTATAATGCTGGTTTTTCACCGCCTGATACTGCTGTTGTTCAGCGTCTTCAAGCCCGTAATTGCCGCCAAACCATTCCTTATTGATCACAGGACTCCAATAAGGGCATGCGGGAGCGACAGATAATCGCCGAATATCATCAATGCTCCCAAAATCTTCCGCGTCAACAAAAGGATTTTGCTCCAGATATTGCTGTAAAAGAGCTAAGTTTTCTTTTTTAATTTCAACGCTGCAAGGAAGAGTTGGATCATCGGCAAGCGCTCCTTCTTTATACAAACAGTGATGATTATTTCTGCCAGTAAACACAGTAATGTTCAACTTCTCGCCGTTATCTTTGGAAACATACATCTTGTTCATGTAATCATGTTCGTATTGCTGTTGCAGATATCTCACTGGCACAACAATCGAAGCTTTTCCAACAGATTTTGCAATATGCAACGCGATCGCGGATTTTCCCGTTCCGCAGACGCCTTTGATAAAAATAACCTTGAATCCATCCTTAATCGCCTGCAAAACTTCTTGCACAACATCTTCCTGTGTCTTTCCATTCGAAAAGCGAAGCGGAGGCAGGAGTTTCCCTTCTTGTGTATACAGATTCCACGTCATGCATGTTTGATAGAAAGAATGTTTTTATAAAGATATTGGGAGAGAATGAGAAGTATGTTCGAAAAAAAAGAATTTCGGAAAATAAAGCGATAGAGATATACATAAAAATCAGAGTATAATGAGATATGAAAACATTCACTGCAATGCTCCATAATGAAGAAGAGATGTATGCGGCAATATGTCCAGAGATAGGAACAGCAAGCCAATGCGAAAAAGCCAGAAATGGTATATACAAGACGGAAGAGTTTCATGGCTCTGGAATAAAAGTTATCAATATGAAAGAACTTTTTGCATATCCTAGGATTGGAAATCAAGAAATGACGATAAGATAGGAACTATCAATGTAAAAATAGTTATCATACTCTCTCTTCTTCCCTTTGCCTAAGAGTATAACTAAGAGTTCTGCTGTATCCAACTGGTGCGCTCCTGATGAATCCAGTGCTCGCTTTGCGATGATGCGGTTAGGAGGATAGACGGACGCTCTCACCCAGTATCTTTTCAAACAATGGCTTACGCAAGGAGGTTACGAATGCGTTCAAGAAATAGAAAATCCAGAATGAGGACAAGATAGAATAAAAATTGTCTGAACAATAAAACACCTACGGCTTGCGCAGCTTCGCAACAAAAAATCCGTCAGTATCATTTTCCTGAGGCCAAATTTTGTAATATTTCTTGTCCTTGACAGCGAGAGGCAGATCAATAGTGTCTAATCGCGCATCAGTCTTCTCCAAAAGATAATCAACAACAGCTTCATCTTCCTCAGGATCAAGCGAGCACGTCGAATAAACCAGCGTTCCTTTCGGCCGCAACAGCGCATAGGCATGCGTAATCAGCCGTTTCTGAATCTCTGCAAATCGTTTGACGCGTTTCTGGTTCCATAGCCGCATGATGGTTTGGCTTTTTTTTGTATTCCCGCGCAACGATCCGCTGTTCGAGCAAGGGGCATCGAGAAGAATTTTGTCAAAGGTTTTATTTGTAATTGCCTCGCCGAACTGCTGCGTCACGACAGTATTCAAAACGCCGCAGCGCTGGAGATTGATCATCAGTTCTTGCGCGCGATGAGGAAATGGTTCATTTGCAACAATTATTCCTTTGTTCTGCATCAATGTAGCGAGATGTGTTGTTTTCCCGCCAGGAGCTGCGCACAAATCAAGCACAGCATCAGTCGGTTTCGGTTGAAGTAAAATTGAAGGAATCATCGACGTGCTGCGCTGCGCAAAAAAATAGCCGCGCTGATGCTCTTCCAGCAGTCCAATATCCCGCCGTTCTCCAGTGATGTAAAATCCTTCGGGGCACCAGGGAATCGAAGTGAGCAGCCATCCTTGTTCTTCTAACCGCTTCTTCAAATCAGGTACAGAAATTTTTAAGGTGTTGACGCGGATTGCTCGCCGTCGATGCTGTTGAATCGTTGCAATATAGGCATCCCACTCTGTCAGCTGCCGAAATTTTTCAACGAACGCGTCCTTGAGTTGTAATAGTGATCCCATGCCAAAAATGAAGTATCGTCAGTTTTTTAACTCTTGCGCAATCAGCGACAAAGAAGGAACATGCTGAACGCCGATTTTTCCTATATAAAGATCCTTCAGATTACCGCCCTGGCGAAGATAGTGCTTAACGTCATACCATCCCTGAAGATAGAGGTAGTCTTTGGTATATCCTCCCACCATGCCTGTATCGCTCAGCCCACGTTTGGCGCGAATCGCGAGATTAAACGCTTCGTGGCTCGGAAAATAGTCTTGCAGCGTGCGATACACAACGTGAAAAGAATTGTGCAACGCCAAGTCAACCGCAATCACGCGCGCGGCATAATGCTTAAGGACTTTTGCGCTTAGCAATCCATTTTGTTCTTCGTTGTAGACTGCCAATCCCTCTTCTGTTGCGAGATAGCCCTGAAAGCCGATGCTGAAGAGCTGCAGTTTTTGTTGTCGCGCATGTTCTGCCCGTCGGAGATGCGTGCCAATTTCATGAGTAGTAAGCCGCCGCAGATCGCTTTCCGTAAAAATCCCATCGCTGTTGAAATACAGCTTCTTTTTCTGCGGATTAATGGATGCTTTGGTAATCATTTCCTTTTCTAAGATATCACAGGTAAACTTATGTTTAACACATGCATCAAGAAATTTCTTGACAATCGTTATTTTTCCGAGAGGATATTCATGGTTGTTCTGTTCTTTGGTGTGCAGATATTGTTGCGCTCGGTGAACAAGTGTTCTGCTCGGCGCGCCATACACGGCAATGGAATGGGAAGTAAACGCTTTTAATCCTACAGCCAGAATCATGTCTATTTGCTGGTAAAGCTCCACGCGCTTTTCATGAAATAATCTGCCGAGCGGTGTTTTTGGTATATGTAGTTTCTGCAACTGCGCTTGAAGAACGCGTAAATCTTTTGCTAACGGCTTGTATTGCAGCTGCGGATTATATTCCGGATTTTTTATCACTTTGTTTTCTTCAAGTTTGATGTTTGTTGGATTGAGCAGCGCATAGGGAATGCGGTCTTGAATATTTGCGAGAATTCTATCAATTTTATAGAGCACCATCGTTGAGGAAACGTTTGCTCCTGCGCATTTAAATAGACTCCGATTGGCTGTTGGCTACCATTCTATCAATGATTTTTACTTGAAAAAGAAAACCAAAACGTATGAAAGTAAAAGAGACCTCTATTTTCTTAAGCCAGGTTGATCAGAAGTATTTCTATTGAGATCTTATGTTGAGTCATTTGTCTTCATCAAAAAAAGACAGGTGTCTCAAGACGATAGTAGTGAAGGAACACGCGCGAAAGTACGATCAATAACTGAAAGGAGGTATGCGGAAAAAACAGCTAAACAAGTACTGTTCTCAGCAGCATTTGCAATATGATAAAAATGAGGTAACATATTATCATAACCAGCAAGATGAAACCCAAGTTGCATCCAATAAGCTCCAAGTTTTTTTCTTAAAACTTCTTCCAACTTCTTAGCAAATTGATATAATCTTGTACAAAAACGTCCTTCACTATCTATAAACTGTTTGAGCAAAACGCTTGTTTCTTTACCATCTATTAGAAGGAACAAACTATGTAACATATGATCTTGACATAAAAGTTATTCTTGCTTGTAAAAATCTCCAAAAAATACCAGAGATGCATGACAAAATAATAAC
>JBBSXE010000013.1:0-1790 GCA_038045925.1 Nanobdellota archaeon | reverse complement strand
CGTGAACAGCTTGATGCCAAACAGTTCATATGCTGAAAACCCTGTCAAGACTGCATCGCATTCAACCTGCGTAGAAAACACAATTTCTTTTTTTGTTTTATAATAGATTACTGAACCTGGAGGAACTCTTCTATCTATTGTTTCTTCGTATTTTTTTGCTTCAATGAGAAAATCTTTTGTTTTTTGCCAAATTTTTTCGTTGAAAACGTATTTATTTCCTACTGTGTTGATAAAACTATTTTTGAGTGCTTCTTTTAGTTTGTAAAATACCGTACTTCTTTTTATTCCCGTTTCTTTGATTATTTCACTAATTGATTTCGGCTCAAGAATCGCTGTATAGAGCTTCATTCCACAACCAGATAAATGGTTCGCAATGTTTGGGCGCCGTGAAAGTTCTTGTAGAAGCATTCTTCCATGCGTCGATTCAGAAGAAACTATTTTTCTCTTTTCTAATTTTACAAAGCCTTTTTCGTTGAGCTTTTTTATGATGCGATATACTTGGCTCTTGTCTCGCTGAAGCGTTTCTGCTATCTCAGGCACCTGATTTTTTCCTAGGGCTACCTGTTCTAGTATTTTTAATTCTGTTTTTGAATAGCGCATAAGTCTAATAAAATACCACCACTATATAAATCTTTTGTATATTTTTGGACTTTCTATCGTCTTTTTTTCTCTTTTATTAAGCCGTACTCTTAGAAATCTTTACCAATAATTTGCTCTGCAGCTGTCTTCGCCGCGTTCGCAGGAATTGCAAACCCGAGGCCTTCGTACCCTGCGAGCTTTGCCTGTGTTATTCCGACGATATTTCCCTGAATATTAATGACTGGACCGCCGGAATTTCCCGGGTTAATGGGAACATCGATCTGCATCACTCCTTCGGGATTATTCTTTGTCGCAAACCTGTTCATTTGGCTGACAATTCCCTCTGTTGCTGTGAACCCCAAGCCTGCAGGATTACCGACAGCGACAACTTTCTCTCCAACTTTTACTTTGCTTGAATCCGTGAACGTGAGCCTTTTTAGCTCTTCATTCGAACTTATTTTGAGTACTGCGATATCGAGCTTCGCATCTGAACCGTTGATGGCTGCTGCATAAATATTTTTACTGTAATCGACGACGCGGATTGCACTCGCTCCCTGCACGACATGATAATTGGTAAGGACATATCCATCGTCGGTGATTATTGCTCCTGAACCTTGACCGCGATCGGTGACGACTGAAACAACACCTTGGAAAACATCATTGAGCACTGCTGAAAAATCTCCTGATTTAATGTTGACATTTTTTAATTCTTCTTCGAGCTCTCCGATCTTGATGTCACTTTCTTTTTCAATTTTCTCAATTGCATTTTTTAAGGCGTCAACTTTCTTTTGATAATCTTCCTGTATATTGGACAGCATTCCTTTCATCAGCGTGAATTCATTTTCACTTTCTACCCTCATATTTTCGAGATTGCCTGAAAGCGTTTTTATTTGCGTGAAGAGATAATAGTTTCCTCCTATAATTATCAGTATTACAATGAGGAAAGATATAGCAATTTTTTTTGTTTCTTTTGTGACGTGCATGATTTTCTCTTTTTTTCTTTTTTTTAATAAATGTATCTTTTTCCCGGCTTCTTCTTTCACCTCTCCACTCCTAACACCACTCTGTGATGAAAAGATATCTTTATAACTAACTATCTTTTCTTTTGTTTATGTTCTTTCGAAAAGACTCGCATCTCTTTGTTGTTGCTTTTCTCATACTTTTAGTGCGAGGCTCAGCAGAAACCCTTGACCTCACTTGAGTGTGGAGAT
>JBBSXE010000012.1:3458-28652 GCA_038045925.1 Nanobdellota archaeon | reverse complement strand
GAACTTTGTTCCGGCGTCCACGTTGGTGTGCGTCCAAAATCTTCTTCATCTTCGAGCGGCGTTGTGATACCAAAAATGTCATTACGAATCTTCGCGGCAGTTGCTTGTCCTGTGATAGATGCAATCGCTTTTTGTCTCGTTTTCTCAGACGTCAACGATCCAGTGAAATATATTTCAGACTCAGGTTTTCCTATCTCGAAAAATCCATCAGGATAATATTTTGCCACCCAATTTGTTGTTGCGATACTCTGTGTGTCAAATACGGCAGACAATGCAAGAAGATCGTCATGACTCAGGAGATCGTGTTCTTTGATGTTGAAATAAACTTTTTTTCCTGCGCATTCTTTTGTTCCGATGACAGTCAGTGCCACCATTTCTCCTTCGACAGCAGACTCACGGTTCCATGCTGCAGACTGTAAGAGACATGGTTGAGGAAGAGGTTGTGGTTGTTGATATGGTTGTCGCACAACAGGTGGTTGGATGGGAGGAAGTGGTAAAGGTGTTGGTTGCGGTGGAGTTGGTGGAACTGGAGTTATGACAGGATCTATCGGATCTACCGGTTGAGGCACAAGGTTATATGTTGAAGATTGAATAATTGTAAGCGGGAGTGCATTGCTGATACCAGAATTATCTTGTATAACTAATTGATAAATGCCTGGACGCGCGCCTTGCGGAACATGAAGAACTATGGTTGACGCATCGACAAAGGTCATAAACTCCGCTGGATAGGGAACATTTCCCACAAGCACTTGAGCAGGAAATGAAAAATCTCCGTTCAAAAAAACATCTTTGGAAAACGAATTATCAAAGGTATTCGGCGTCACACTAAAAAACACAGGTTCAAGTGGTTGAGGAGAAGGAAGCGGAGAAAATTTCGGAGAAAGAGTCTTGATGGACGGTGTGTTGATAATCTTTGACGGCGCATTCTGCACCGCTTCGCCAGTCAAAAAATTGCGATAGGTCGCGAACGCGGACTCAACGGTATCAAAGGGGTTCGCGAAGATAAACGGCGTACTGAACAGGAAAAAGAACATAGTCAACAGTAAATATGGGTGTTTGCGCATGGTTTACGGGATATTTCATTATTTATATAGATTATGAACCTCACATCTGCAGTCGTTGCAGCCGCGCTCGAAGCTCAGCGATATCATCATCAATGCTTTTTTCCTGTTGGATTGAGGAAGATGTTACATTCTTTTCAGAAACTGAGCTTGCATGTTTAAGCTGCGCGCGTTGTATCAAACGATGCTGCTTGCTGATAAACTCTTCAGGAATAGGCGGTATTGTTTTCACAAATAAGCAGACTTGCGCCTGCAATTGTTCAAGCGACTGCGCAATCTCCTCTTTCACCTGTTGTTTTTCTTCCTGGAAATGGAGGAGTTCTTCAAATGTTTTTGTTGTTTCCACACTCGCTAACGCAGTTTCAAGCAGCGCCTTGCGGAACGCTTTTGGCTGGGCAAGTTGTGTATGAATAGAGTCATTTGTCATGGGAGAATCGCTTACACGTCAAAGAGTTGTTTATCGATGTCTAAGAGTCTTTGTTTAATCGCGTCTAAACTGTTTTTCGCGGCAGTTATTTCTTCTTGTTCTTGCGTTCGAATCAGCTCGAGCTTGCCAAGCAACGATTCAACATCCTGAATATTTTTTTTCAGCACTTGAATATGGCTCATCGCTTCTCGATATTGTCCAATTTTGACAAAAATAGGTTTATCTTCGGTCGCACTTTGCTGCATTGGTTCTGTTCTTTTCATCTGCGGCAATGGTTGTTGAGCAATGGTCGCAGCTTGCGGTTGTTGTAATGCAGATCTTCGGAAAGGCGCGGCGCTTTCTGGATTAGTCAAAGGAATATCGCGCGCTTCAGGCGCAGCGTTTGCGAATGCTTCACGCTGTGGGTAGCGCGGGCGCATAAACGCAGGCTGTCTTTGGGGAATTTCATCAAGCTGCGGCTGCGCAATATCCGGCGTCCTATTGAGCAACTGTGTTTGCTGCCTTGGCTGCGCGATCGTGAACGCGGGCTGCGGCACTTCGTCTTCAGGAATATACTCAACCGGCATGTGATTCAAGTCAGGAAATTCTGGGCGCACTGGCGGCGGAGGCACTTGATTTTCATAGCGAGGATAGGGTTGCCCTTGCTGAAACCGAGGAACTGCCGGCAATGGTTGTTGTGGAATCTGTTTTGGCTTTTTACTGAATAAACCCATGATGCTATGCCCCCTGTTTTTTCTGCACTTCAGTGAGTTCTTAAACTTTTCTCGTTATTTATGTGTAGTAACGTTCAATTGCCATGTCGTTGTTATCTATTTCGTTTGTGAATAGTGCGCTGCAGCGTACGAATATGCTGGTCGAGATCTTGCGCGTCTTTCTGTTTTTCCGCACGATTTTGTTGCGCTTGTGGTGTTGCAGATATCTGATTTTTTATTGCCCCGTCATATGTCTTGCGAATCAACGAAGCGATGGATGCGCTTTTTTTCAACAGCTTGTATTGTTTGTCTAATGCAAGCATGCGCTCGAGGATGATATTGCGATGTTCAGGAACGACAGAACAATATAGGGGAAAGAACAAACTAAAAAGATCATCAGACGTGCGCTGCGCTCCGACTAGGTCATTGCGCTTAATTGCAGCAGTAAGCAGATCACATTGCGCGTTAAACGCGAAAATTTTATTGGGGAGAACTTTTTTTGAAAACGGCAGAGGCGTGCTTGCGAGCTCTTTTTCCCGCATGAGCTTTTGATAGAGCTTATCTATGTATTCACTGTCTTCTTGCGCCGCAAGTGTTTCGATATGATAGTTTGGCGCGCGATGCGACCCGTAAAGCAATTCAAGCTCATCATATGGTTTGAAGCGTTCTTGCCTCGTGAACGAGCCTCGCAATTCATCCCAGCTCCAAAATCCAAATGCGCTGAAGAGAATCACAAGAAAGAGCAATGCGGGCAGATAATTTCTTTTTGTTTCAGGCAGGGAAACTGATCCTTCTCCGGTATTTGGAACAACAATAGATACTGAAGGAGTTTCTTCAGGCGACGAATAGCAAAAATTCGTTGTGATCTCTCCATCAACGCTAAGCTGCAAGCAATCTGCAGTCAACGTCGTTCGCACGTTTTTCTTTGTTGTAGGTTCTTCGCAAGATGCCGCTTGCAGTAAATTACCGACAATGGCAAGATCTTGCGCAGTCATTCCCGCTCGTTTCCAACAACGAAGATTTTTTGAGAGCTCTATCGCTGGAGGTTTTATTTGCGGCGGCTTGTTATTGCTGTCAGGCGTTCCGTTTATAATAATCTTGTTGCCAACGCGGATGGCATTGCCGCTCAACTGATCATCCGCGCTAGTAAACGCGGCGTAATCAATCTGTTGCAAAATTCCTAGAATAAGAAAAAGAGAATAGAAAAAAAGCACGAGAAATGTCACAAACAACGCGTCGCGAATTGGCTTGAACAGTTTCATTGTTTTTTCCTCACGCGTCGATACACCGTCCAGATCGTGCGTTCATTCCGGCGCAACATAACACTTATCTCTTTATAAGTAAGATCGTGCTGCTCTCTCAAATAACAGACGAGTGTTTCCAGAACACTTAATTTTCGCCGCGCGAACTGTTTCGCGGAAATCGAAAGCGTTTCTTCCGCAAGAAAGAATTGCTGGGAATATTTTTGGCATGCATGCCTGTATGTTGTCCATATCGTTCGATCATCGCGATTCAACAGCCGCGCGATTTGATGAAGCGTTAACAGCATATTTTCTTTTAAGAATTTGCAAATTGTTTCCAATGCGCTCAGCTTTTCAGAAAAAATGGAGAATGGAATTCGAATGTCTCTTGTTTCCTTAAGCATTTGTTTCAACGCAGAGGCATCAAACTTGTGTTTTTTTTGCAACCGTTGGATAACCGCGATTAATTCCTGCTTGCTCAAATGCTGGAGAGAGACGGTTTGTTGCATGGTGATTACTGATTATGTAAGTGTTCATACTGAATAATTTATATAGTTTCCGCTTGAGATACTTATTTTGTAATACTATATACTTATTATGTAAGTATTCATAAACGAAAGCTTTTTTAAGGAGCATGATTAATCGTCAGCTCACACGTATGCGTCTCTCAACAACCCTTATTAACGAATTAGTCACTGAACTCGCTGGTCATGACACTGTTCGTTTGGTTGATTTTCTTTATGATAAAATCAATGTGTCTGAATTCAAACTTGCTGACGCGCTTATTCTTACTGTCAATCAAGTCAGAAATCTTTTGTATCGTCTCGATGAGCATAACCTCGTTAATTCCATTAGAAAAAAAGATAAGAAAAAAGGATGGTATGAATATTATTGGACGTTAGATCTTGTGCGGATGCAACACACTATTATTGAGCGCAATAAAGAGAAAATTCTGCGATTGAACGCGTCATTGAAGGAAGATCAATATAAGCATTACTATTTCTGTCCAAATACTTGTATGCGCGTTGGCGCAGAAGAAGCGCTTGAACTACAATTCAAATGCCCTGAATGCGGCAGCATCTTCAAGCAAGAAGACAATGCAGCGCGTCATGAGAATATGCAGCAGGAAATCAAAAAACGAGAAGCGAACCTGCAAGAAGCGAAACAGGCTGTTGAAGTGCAACTCGATCTTGAGGCAGAAATGAAAAAGAAGAAACGGACAAAGAAAAAAGTTTCTCCCGGGAAAGCAAAACCGTCCAAGAAACAGAAAAAACAAAGATCACACAAATCAAAACATACTGTGAAGAAAAAAGTTGCGCCTGTAGAAAAAAGAAAAAGATAATTTCTTATTCTCGAGCAACTAAAAAAACGCCTGGAATAATCCAATGACAACGTGCGATCCGTCAAACGGCGGAATGGGAATCATATTAAATAAAAACAAGAAGAGATTAATTTGTTTTGTAAGCGCAAGGATGATCATGTGATTTCTCTTGAGTTTCTTCGCGTGTTTCAACAGCAGCGCGGCGGCGCAAAAAAGAGCTAAATTCGTCAAAGGTCCCATGAACGCTGTAAACGCAGACGCAAGCGGCGGCGCCGCGGAAATCGACACATAGCCTGGAATAAACACGATAAATGGCGATTGCACAACACGTAAAAACAAACCAAGCCCGAGCCCGAAATACGATGCGTGAAATGTCGCCGCCAATCCGAGAAAAAGCGCCGCAAATTTGTGCATGAGCTCATGGAGCACCACTGCTGGCGCGGTGACGATCAAAGCGAAACGAAAATCTTCCCAATTAAACAAGCGCGCACTGAACATTTCCGCGATCGCGCGCGGTCGTTGAATCGACGGAAGAAAAATATAGCCTAAAACCACTGTCATTAAAATTAGGTCAAATAGTTCTCGGAGTGTGAAGAGCACCATAGTGTCTTTCCCAAGAAGTTTTCTTTATAATAGTTTCTGTAACCACTGAATTCTGCGAAAAAACTGCGGCGTGTATGTTCATGACCTTTGTCACCAGTTAAAAGCACGCTTATCGTGCTACAAAAATGGTGGTGGCATACATGAAAAAAGAGATTGCAAGAAGAGAGTTTTTGAAGTTAAAAGCATATGGCTATTCGCATGAAGAGCGCAAGATTATTCTTGAAGAGCATTATGGCATTTCCGATAAGCTCTCTCGCGCAATAGATAGGGAATCACATTCTTTAGCAGATACATCTCCCATCTCCCGAACAAGCAAAACGAGATTACGCATCAAGAAGAACGCCATGAAGAACATTCGTTTATTCTTTTTTCACTTCTCACACCACCTACGAGCGTTTATAAATTCAAATACCTTTTTCTTCATGTATGGATATTACTCCTGTCTTTCGCAAAAAAGTACCTGATATGTCTTGGTTAAAATCAGTGATGTTTAAAGACGTGCAGAAAATAACTGATCGTTTTTTCGGCAATTCTCCGCCGCAGATTTTCATCGGCAGCAAATTGAAATATCCGCAAGTCAATGTCGGCATTCTCTCTCCGCCAGAAAAAGTTCCAGAAGCGTGGATCTATGACGCGCAATCCTTCTGGGCAGAACAGAATTTTGACATTCAAACCATTATTGATCTCCGCAGCAGCCTCATTAATTCCCGCTTTCAGACACGCGTTGACCAAGCGAGAAGCACTATGCAGGAAAAGTTTTTGTCACTTTCTCAAGAGATTGGCATGGCAAAAAAGCCCGTTGATGTTGAGATTGCGCTGAAGAAAAAAGTGCAGGTGAAACTGGATACTGACAAAATCACGATGCCGATGGGTCCTCGCGCTCAACTCAAAAACGTGCGCATTACGGAAAATACCAAAGTCGATGCACGCGTTGAAAAAGCCGTTGCTGACACTGATTTAAAAGCAAACGATGCGATTCGGCAGCTCTACAAACAACAATTTGACGAACACACGCTCTCAAAAATTCTTTCGCTCGGCGTTCTTGGCCTCAAAAAAAGCAGAAAACTCGTGCCAACGCGCTGGAGCATCACTGCAGTGCAGGACATGCTGGGAAAACAGGCAATCAGCGAGATCAAACACTATGAACGCTTGGATTCGCATCAGCTCTATTTCGGCGGCTATTTAGGGAATTATTTTCTTGTACTTTTATTTCCTGATGTGTACAGCTATGAATTATTTGAGATGTATCTGCCAGGAAGCGCATGGAATTTTTCTGGCAAGCTTGAAGCTGCGCATGATTTTGAATGGTATGATGGCAGAAAAGACTATCCAACCGCGACCGCAGGCGGCTATTTCGCGAATCGACTGCCTATTCTTAACAGATTAAAAATGTTGAAGAAGCAAGCGTCCATTCTTGTGTTGCGCTTTGAAACGCCTAGTTATTGGGCTTCTCTTGGAGTGTGGGTCGTTCTTGAAAGCATGAAGAAGACGATGCAGAGCATACCAACAATTTTTAATAGTCGAGAAGAAATGCTCAGCTTTGCGAAACAGTATATTTTTGATAAATTGAATTTTGATATCTCTTCGCTTCTTCACCAGAGTCAATTGCTTCAACACGTAAAAACACAATTACGATTGCAGGAATTCATGTAAATAAAACCGTACTTGTTTCGCTAACAGAAAAGAAGACTAATTTTGCTTCCTTTTTGTTCGTATACCGCCAAAAAATTCGAAAATAAGCCCGAATGAGTGCTGTTCAAAAAACAGCTAAACAAGTACCAATAATTCTAAAAAGTGATTCTGTATTTGCACAATCTGTTTCATAGTTTTTACCGTCTGCAGAAGACAATTTCAGTTGTACACAAAATGTGGACAGCTCAACACTGTGCTCAGCTTCTCTTGTTTTAAGCATATTCCAATAGTTTCTTGGATTGCCACTATCTGTTAACGCACGGATGACATCAACAATAGAGAAATACCATTCATTTTGGTGCCATATCTTTCTTATCTGTTTCCCGTCGAATAAAGATAGTTTATCTGTCATGCAAAACAAACATACATCATTCTTTATAAACATTTCAGGGGAACGTGAGAAGTAAACTACTTTTTTGAAATATATTTAGAAGTTTTCCGGAAAATTCGGAAGATTTTCGGTACGCGTTTTTATCCCTTAATTTCGCTGATACTAATGAGTAAAAATCCAAGTCCTATGAAGAAGAGCGCAAACACGACGCCACCTTGGAGCAGTTTCACTGCAGCCCACATCCAGCTTGGATAGGTTAAAAGAAACGCTGTCGCAACAAAAAACAGCAAGCCAATGACGATTTGCAGGAACCCTTTCATTTTAGCACTCACTGTAGAGTGGGAAATCATTTATAAGATTAATGGTACTCGAATCTCTATATTGCAGAAAATGCGTAATCTTTTTTAATTCTCGTTCTCCTCCTTCGCACAATGAAAGTCTTATCCATAAAGCAGCCATTTGTTGAGCTTATTCTGCAAGGAAAGAAGAGAATAGAGCTAAGAACGTGGAACACTCATTTTCGGGGAGACTTTCTTCTGCACGCGTCACAACAACCAGACAAGCAAGCCATGAGAAAATTTGGTTTCACTCAGTTGCCAACAGGCTGTATTGTGGGAAAAGCTCTGTTAGTCGCAGTCAAAAAATACACCAATCAAGAGGAACATCATAAAGACAGCCATCTCCATCTCGCTTCAACAGTGTGGGGAGATTATGGCTTTGTTTTGGAGCGTGTCGAACGGCTTGACAAACCCATCTTCTGCAAGGGGAAACTGAATTTTTGGGATTATGATCTTGTCAGATGATCGCGCTAACATAAAAATAGCACAAAAAAGCATTAAATTCGTCAACAACCCCATGAACGCGATAAAAGCCATCTGCGACCGCGTCTATGAAATGAAATTGGCAGAATCATTAAATAATCCTGTTTCATGTTAAGAATTTTCTGTTATTACTTGCCCTGACTATAAAGAGAATAACAATCGCTTCATCGATGACTTTCACCAAAGAAGATGTCAACGCACGAATCATTAGAAAATTAGTTCGTTGGAAAAAAATGGCAGTGCGCATACAGAAAATATCCTCAATGGTTGCCACGACATCTTCGTGGAGAAAAAATAGTTGATGAAGCGTTACAAGAGCTCATTCAAGAACAATGGTCGCTCGCTGCAATGAAAACAGGCGAACGTCATTATTCTCTCAATCCTCGAAAGACGAAAGAAATTCTACAATACTATGAAGTCTACTGCCAAAACAGCAAAAACGATTGAAAGAAAACCTTATAAACTCTTTTCAAAAGCTTTTCTCTTATCTGTGCATGTAGGGATTTGCTTCCCTGAACACGGAAGATACAGCAAGATAATGGAAGCTCACGATGGGATTATACAAATATTTACGAGAAAACTGGAATAACCAGGATCCTCAGATTATGCGGGAACGCCTCATTATATGGCGCCGAGAGCCTGTTGTTCTTCGTATTGACTATCCAACACGGTTAGATCGCGCTCGTTCTCTCGGGTATAAAGCAAAGCTCGGGTATATTCTCGTTCGCGTTCGTGTTGCCCGCGGTGGACGCATGCGCAAGCAATTAAAGAGCGGTCGCCGTTCAAAAACAAGCAGGCGGATGAAAGTTCTTTCGCGTAGTTATCAAAGCGTCGCGGAAGAGCGCGCAAATAAGCGATTTGTCAATTGCGAAGTCCTTAACAGTTATTTTGTCGCAAAAGACGGCATATCGTATTGGTTTGAATGCATTCTTGTCGATCGCAGCCATCCTGCCATTAAAGCAGATCCACGGATTAGCTGGATCACCACAGGAAAAAACACTGGCAGAGTCTATCGCGGATTGACCTCAAGCGAAAAGCGCTCTCGCGGATTGTTCCAGAAAGGAAAAGGCGTGGAGAAACACCGACCAAGCCAGAAAGCGAATCGCAGAAGAGCGAAGTAAACAGGCGCATTTACATTTTTCTGATTGCGCGTTTTTGCCGCAGCTGTTCTCTTGGCTGCATTAAGCGCAAAACAGTCATTAATGCTTCTTTTTCCGGATGTTTCTCGACATGATAACGGAGATATTGCTTTTCTTCCCGGGAAAGATGCCGCGTCTGCTCTCCGAGCCTTTCTTGAATGTCTTCTGTCAATTGCGCGATGTTATTTAAAACCGTGGCGCATGTTTCTTCTATCAGCAAATAACGGATAAGTTTTACGACTGTTTTCCGGTAACCGATTTTTGCTTCCGCGAGCGTTAATGCGAACTGCACGTCTTTATCCTGCATATTGAGTTTTTGCTGAATTGTTTTCAAACATTCGCGCGCATGCGTCTCTCCGATGGTCTGCAAACAGGAAATCTGCATCTGCTTGTTGAGCGTGCTCATCTTTTTCAAGGCTTTCTCAACTGCTGTTCGCTTGTTTTCCATCAATAGTGTACACGCCGCGCCGCGAACATCCGCATTTTTATGCTTGAGATAATTTGCATGCTGCACTAACGGTTTTTCTTGTGTTTGATGAAATCCTCGAAGCGCCTGTAAAGATCGATGGTGGGGATGCCGGTTAATGAATTTTTTGAAGACATCTTCGAGACTGAGAAGACCAGCGTTTAAGCTTTCTATGACGACGTTTTGTTTCGCAAGATAATTGCCGATTGCCGGAAGCGCGCGAGCACTGTCAATGGTTGTGAAAATCTTTACTTCGTGCGTTCCTCCGCTGCTATTTGTAATGTCATATTCGCGAACATAGGAAGTTTTTTTCTGCAATTGGAGCAAGGCACGATTAAGCATCTGAGATTGACACGTCAATTCAAGCACATGCGTATCTCGATATTGTTCTTTCAAATCCTCCAAGCTGCCATCATAAACTTTTTTTCCTGCTTCAACAATAATCAAATTTTTACATACTTTTTCCACTTCATGGAGCTGATGATCAGTGTAGACAATTGTTGTTCCCTGCTTATGGAGCTCGACAAGATATTGGCGAAGCGTTTCTTTTGCGGGAACATCCAATCCCAGCAAAGGTTCGTCAAGGAATAATATCTTCGGCTGCTTCAGCATCGCGGCGGCGAGCGCGTATTTTGCCTGCATACCCGCGCTCATCCTCCAGACATCAAGCTTTCGTTTTTTGTACAGATCGAAGTACCGCAACAATTCATACACGCGCTTCTCCGCCTGGAATTTTGTCAACCCGAGATAGTAGGCGGCAAGCATCAAATTTTTTTCAATCGTGCTCCAACTATATCCTTCGTAATCAACCCCAAACATCCATGAAATTTTCGGTTTAATCGCGCGAATATTTTCTTCGAGATTAACGCCATCGATCATGACTTCACCGCCGCTTTTCATCAGATTCGTTGTCAAAATTTTCAAGAGCGTTGTTTTTCCAGCTCCGTTCTGCCCGAGTAATCCAAAAAAATCCCCTTCCTTCACAGAAAATGAAACATCTCGAAGCGCATGCGTCAGTAATTTTCCTCTGCGAAACACTTTGTACTGGTAATAATCCTTTGACAGATGACTCGCGGCTATAATTGAATTTGCCACGGCTAAAACCACCTGCCTTCAATCTTTGCCCGGTTAATGCCGTAATAAAAAATATAGATGCCGATAAAGAAGATTAGGATATTGACAATGAATCCCGCAAAAATAAGACCAAGCACACCAGGATCGAAAAACACTTTATTCTTAAATAATACATCCCTCCAAATTAAAATAATATACGCGGCAGGTAATATCTTTGGCAGAAATAAGAGGAATTGTGGCAGAAATGTTGTCGGAAATAACTGCCCTGAAAACAAGCGATTAAACTGCTCCATAAAAAAACTGACCGGATCTCCTTGCTTTAGGAAAAGCGTTGAGCCGACCGTCATCAGCTGAAATCCTAAGTTTCCAAGAATAAAAATGACCAGCGCAATCAAAATTGTCGCGAGATGATACCATCCAAAGTACAGCACTGTTTCTTCCGTCACAAACTGCAGGAGAAGAACAAATGTCCCCACCATCGGGAGAAAAACGGTAAAGATGTCAAAGAGCAATGATGTGAAGAAATTAATCAAAAAATACTGCACCACGCCCATATTCGAGATATAACTCATCTTGAAGATGCCGCTCTTCCGGTCGCTGTGAAATTTATCAGTAAAATTTGAATAGACGCTGTCGACAAAAAAAATGGCAACACTACCAACTAACACAAACGGCAGATAGCCAACACCTTTATAGCCAAGCGTTTCAGGATCAACAATCTGCGCAAGAAAAAACCACATGCAGACTTCCAGAATCGTGTTTAAAATATTAATGAGCAAATCAATTTTAAATGTCCAGAATTCATCCCATTGGCAGAGAAAACTCGCCTGCATTCTTTTGAAAAATAACTCAATTCCCATTTTTCCTCTTTTCTATGTAACAACTATGTGACGAGAGTCTATAAAAACATTGCGACATGGAGAGAGAGTGCTTCTTTCAAGCAGTGAAAAAAAGAAATGTGTTGAATATCTAGAACTCAATATGCTATATCAAAAAAAAACGGTTGCGCTCTCTAAATCAATATAAACACACGTTGATTCAGTTCACTATAAAAAACCTAAGGAGTTGATGCAAAAAATGAAAACAGAAACACCATCAGACATGAAATATATTATTGGGACTGTGAGTTTTGTCTTTGCTGCGCTTGTGTTGCAAATCGCAATGACGGACGCAAAATTAGTAAATATGCCGGATTTAATTGTCAGAAATATCACGTTTCTCGAGTATAATATGACTCTCAACAATACCAATGTAACGTTTGTCAATGTCACAACTGTTGTCAAGAATCAAGGCAATGAGCCCGCAAGAAATTCAACAACACGGTTAAATCGATTAAATGTCACCATTGACAGATTTACTCCGGAATTGCTTGCAAATCAAGCCTATGACTTCCTTGACACGTATCAATGCGCTGTTGGACACAATTATAACGCGACTGCAGATGTGTTCAATGTCGTCAATGAAAGCCATGAAGATAATAATAAAAAGACAGTCTTTATTGATTGCGTTGCCTAAACATACATCTTTTTTCTTTTTTTCTTGACGCTATGATACTACGTTAAAGTAGATGATGAAGAATCTAAAAGTTTAAATAGGTAAAGATGATCTCTGTACAATAAAGAAAATATCCATAACCTATGGAGGTGTGCAACATGGGCGGTTTAACAACTGGTTTATCAAAAAAACGTAGACCAGAAGAGGTAGCACGACAATCTCGCGCTGCAAAACAAAGGGAAGGAGAAGAACGACGTTCAGCACTACGCAAAGGAATTCGCTTGAACGAGTTTAAATAATTTTATCAATACTCAAAGGAGGAAAAAAATGGCAAAAAAAACTAACAGACCAACAGTACAACCAACACGTCAACCAGGTCAAATTGCTCCAATAGCGAGACCCATTGGAAGGATAAACACTGCTAAAAGAAAAGGAATGCGAAAAACACCAGCGAATCAAGGAGATTAATATTATTCGATTTGAAAATCAAGGGAGGTTAAGATTATGGCAGATACGATACCAACAACGAATACAATCAGGAAGAAATCAATTGAAGATCTAAGAGAACTTACAGAGAACAAGAAAAAAAAGTTGAGTGGAAGAATAGGTACATTTGCAAAAAAGAAATTCAATAAAAAATAAAATATAAAAATTTCATTTTTGTCGATTTATTTCTTAAAAAGGAGGAAGATGATGGTTTCGTATGAAAAAAGAAGAGGGGATGGAGAAGATCCGAGTGGAGGACACCTTGCGAGAAAGGCAAGAAGGGAAACTCAATTAAGGCAAATAAAACGGTCTGCTCATGCAAATGTCGCACATTCTTTAGGTCAAAACCCTAATCTTAAAAAATAAGTTCTGGCAAGCTTCTTTGAACGTTAAAACACCAGTATTTATAAACTACTTTTTTTTTATTATCTGATGCTGACACAACAACAAATTGAAGAAATTCGACATTATCTAGAAAAGTCTTCAAATCCACTCTATTTCTTCGATGAAGATCATGACGGCATGACCGCCTACCTTTTATTGCGACGAAAATACAAGAAAGGAAAAGGCGTCGCCGCAAAAACGCGGCAGGGAGACGATAGCTTTTATATCAACAAAATGCAAGAAATGCATCCAGATCTTGTTCTTTTTCTCGACAGACCTGAAGTATCTCAAAATGTTATCGACCACGCAAATTGCCCAGTTATTTGGATTGACCACCATCAACCGTTGCAGCGTGAACGCGTGAAATACTACAATCCCATGGTTTTAACGCCGGGAGATAATCGCCCAACCAGTTATTGGTGTTATAAAATTGTGGAGCAAGATGAATGGCTTGCCATGGTTGGCATTATTGGAGACTGGCATGTGCCTGATTTTGCTGAAACCTTTCAGTACAAAGAGCTTTTCAATGGGAAAAAAACTCCTCCCGAAATTTTATTCGATAGCGAATTTGGCAAACTCATCAAGATATTCAACTTTGTTTTGAAGGGAACGACAACAGACGCACGAAAACATCTTGCAGTGCTGGAAAAAATACAATCTCCCTACGAAATTCTGCGCCAGGAAACAGCGCGGGGAAAATTTATTTATAAAAAATATGAAAAACTCAACAAAGAATATGAAGCGCTGCTGCAAAAAGCGCTTGAAGCAGATACCAACGATCGCCTGTATGTTTTCACCTATACCGCGGACAAAAATAGTTTTAGCGGCGGTTTAAGCAACGAATTACTTTATCGCCTTGATAAGGACATATTGATTATCGCGCGAGAGAATGATCATGGAGAGATGGTGACGAGCATTCGGGGAAAAACTATGGATGTGCTTCCGTTGTTGCAAACCGCGCTTAAAACTGTTCACGGCAATGGCGGAGGACATATGCGCGCGTGCGGCGCGATGATTCGAAAAGATGATTTTGAGAAGTTTATTGCTGAAATGAAAGAGGAGTTCGAGCAAGTGAAAAAAGCATAAGTCCTATTGAAAAAATCGTTGAATCTCTCAACAGCAACTTGAACTAATGCGGGCTTGTCACTTTTTGAATCTGCAATGCTTTTATCAATGAACCTGGTATTGGCTGAGCAGTAATCGTGAAGACGTCTGTAATAACACGTTGAACTGATGGATCGCCTTGATGAAGAGCGAGCTGAATGGGTGTTCCAATAGGAATGGCCTTCCCATTACCGCTGTACGAAGGGTTGCCGAGGTCAATGAGTACTGGAGTAAATTGACGAGACGTAGGAGATTGTTCATATGCAACAAGATTAACTTTCGTTCCTTGAATGACTCCATCTCCATTAAGGTCTACGGTCAATGTTCCTTGATTGTCTACAACATAGGCAATATACGAATTCCCGTTCTGAACTATTGTTGTTTTTCCTGGTAAACATATGTTCGGATTTGGATCAAGACATTGAAACACAAATGTTTTATAAGTTCCATAGGTGGACAGTTCTTGAAAATCGATTGCTCTTGTTGAGAGGTCGAAACCAATGTACTTCAGAACGCTTGTGCTTGTCATCGCGCCGATATCTGAAGGATCTCTTTGAAAGGAAAGAACAAAATAATCGTTAAGACCAATGTTTCCTACATTTACAGAAGGAGATTCAGAAAAGACAAACTCGTTATTTGCATCGCCATACATAAAATTGCGAAATGCCGATAAATATCGAAAAGAATACTGTACTCCATTACTGTTTGTGAAAGAAAGACGGTAATTGTCTAACCCTTCCAATGCAAGTATTGTTTTTGAGCCTCCAGGAAGTATGTTCGGAAATGATTGTGAAGTACTTACAACTTGTCCAGTATTCGCAGGAGCAAAATAAGAAGCTACGACAAGTGCGCCGAGAACAAAAAATACCGTTACATAGAAACTTTTTTTGGCTAAACCTCTTTTCTGCATAAGGAATTTTTTATGTAGAAGATATATATATATATTATTGCACTTAAACCTCTATATTTCAGTATTCATATCAACCCACTGTCAATTTCTTTTTAGCTCAATCGCATCCGCGCATCAACAATAGTCATCGTATTTTCATAAACCACAAGCGGATTAATGTCTAGTTCTGCGATATTTTTGTGCTTTGCCGGAAGTCGTGACAGTTGCGCAATCAATTTGCTGAGTTTTTTCAGATGAACTGCCTTATGCCCTCGTATTCCCGTCAGCAACTGATACATCTTCAATTCTTGCAGCATCGTTAACGCTTCTTTCTGATCAATGGGACACACGCGAAAGGAAACGTCTTTCAACACTTCCGTATAAATGCCGCCGCCGCCAACAACAATCGCATGACCGAAGCTCGCATCTTCTTTTAGGCCTAACAACAAAAACAAACCTTCTGTATACTTTTGCACAGTGACTCCTTTGGCATGTTTAATCCGCATTAATTCCGCAAAACACTCAACCACTTCCGTATTGTTTCTGATATCGAGCTTCACGCCGCCAACATCAGATTTGTGGATGATTTCAGGAGCGTAGACTTTCATCGCGACTGGATAGTCCATCTGCTGCGCCGCGCGAATCGCCTCTTCTGGATTTTTCACCAGTTTCCGCTGTACCACAGGAAATCCTTCTTTTTCAAGAAAATCTTCCGCCTCTTTTTCTGACAATATCTTTCCCATATCAATAATGGAGTGAAGGAAAGTATTTAAATCTTATTTCTTCGCGGATGGACTTCTGGAGATATAGGGGTGAGAGATAACCCAGAAAGATACTGTATTTCTCTTATTATTCATCGGTTACTATATACTAATAATAACCGATACAATAGATAGCTTTATATACATCATCATAGAAGGAAAAAGCATGCAACATCACCAAATTTTGGAAGTCTTGAATGATTGGAATTTTTGGAAAAAAGACATTGAGACTGGCTTCAAAAGAGAAGACTATCTGTCACGATTAAAAAGATTAGCAGAACTCAATGAGATCGTTATCATTACGGGTGTGAGAAGATCTGGCAAGTCGACGCTCTTGCTTCAATACTGTAAAGGGCTACTTGAGCGCGGCGTTAGAAAAGAAGATATCTTAATCGTTAATTTTGAAGATCCTCGATTGAAAGAATTAAACAGAGATCTTTTGAATAAGATTTATGAGGTATACCTCTCAGAGCTAAGTCCGCATAATGAACACTATGTTGTTCTTGATGAGGTGCAGGTCATCGATGGATGGGAAAAATTTGCTCGATATTTGCACGAGAATAAAAAAGTCAACGTATTTGTCACAGGTTCAAGCTCTAAACTCCTCAGTTTTGAATATGCGACAGTTTTAGCGGGAAGGCATGTCGATATGGAGGTTTTTCCCCTGTCGTTTAAAGAATTTCTGCAGTTTCATGGAATCATAACGCACTCACTATTAGATGTTTCATCGCAAAGGCACAAGATAAAGAGAGCATTTAAAGAGTATCTGCAGTGGGGCGGTTTTCCAAAGATTGCACTCACAACGACGGATGCAGGGAAAAGAGAACTCCTTTCCGCCTATTTTCGCGATATCGTCGTTAAAGATATTGTGATGAGATATAAAATAAAAGAATTAGAGAAACTGGAGGAGCTAGCAAAATATTATTTGACAAATATATCCAATATGCAGTCATTCAATAGCATTAAAAAGATGCTCAACATGAACCTTGATACCGTTGAACGGTTTTCATATTATCTTACCTATGCGCATATGCTTTTTTTTATCAAGAAATTTTCATACTCAAAAAAAGAGCAAATTGTCAATCCAAGAAAAGTGTATGCAATCGATCTTGGACTACGAAATAGTGTTTCTTTCGTTTTTTCAAAAGACCATGGCAGATTAGCAGAAAATATTGTTTTTTCAGAGCTCAAAAAAAAACAAGATGAAATATACTACTGGAGAGATCAGAAACAAAGAGAGGTTGACTTTGTTGTCAAACAGAAGACGCGCATACATCAGCTCATTCAAGTGTGCTGGGATGCAGAAGACCTGCAAACAAAAGAACGAGAAACGAAACCGCTCATCGCTGCGGCAAAAGCACTGAAGTGCAACAATTTAATCGTCATAACGGAAGATTTTGAAAACGAAGAAAAAATTGATAAAAAAAAGATAACGTTTGTTCCACTGTGGAAATGGCTTTTGGCAAAGGAAAGTATTTAAATCTTCTTTACTGCTAAAAGATGGAGTATGCACAAAACTTTCTGGTTCGCAGTCTTTGTTTTTTTTGGAACTCTTTTGTTTACTCCTTCAACTGTTACAGCGCAAGAACAAATTGATAACTTCAATACCTATTCCTCCTTGGATTTGATATTTTCTTTGACATCAGGCATCACTATTTTACCAACGGGAGGCCAGCAAAAAATTGATTATATTACCACAGATCTCAGTTTTTTTCCGCAAGATGGTCCATTGCAGACTATTTCCAACCTGAATCCGGCTGCAAATCCGCAGGCAAAAATACAGCAGGATGAGCAGTATATTTCGTATACCTGGCAAAAACCTCCGATCGGCTCTCTTTCATTCAATCTTGCGGCGAATGTTAAAACAAAACAAGACATCGCGAAAATACGAAAGATTATTTCCTTTCCTCTGAAAAATTTAGATAATAATGTTCTTGTCTATACGCGGCCAACGCAGTTTATTGATTTAAATGACGCGATTCAAGAACAAGCGTACAAGATTATTGGCGCAGAAACAGATCTCTATAAAATAGTGTTTGAAATTGCGGATTGGACAAAAAATAATATTAAATATGATCTGAACACCTTAACCGCGGAAGTAGTCCAAAAAAGCAGCTGGGTTTTGCAAAACAGAGAAGGCGTTTGTGATGAGATGACAAATCTCTTTATCTCCTTTCTTCGCTCTGTCGGCATTCCCGCGCGTTTTGTTTCCGGCATGGTGTATACAAATGTTGATCATCAGTGGGGGCCACATGGATGGGCTGAAGTTTATTTTCCTGGATATGGATGGGTCCCGTTTGACGTCACATTTGGCCAATATGGTTGGTTAGATCCCTCTCACCTAAAACTCAAAGAAAGCACGGATTCGGGCAGTCCGAGCGCGGAGTACAGCTGGCAAGCGTCAGGTGTTGAAGTGAAACTGCAGGAATTACAGCCATCTGTTACGCTCAAAAACACTGGCGCCATTTTTTCATCTCCCCTTACAATTACTCTTGAACCGTTTCGCCAGAATGTTGGGCCTGGCAGTTTTGTTCCGATTTTGGCGACAGTCACAAATACACAGAATTATTATGTGAGCGCATCACTGAACATCAAAAAGGCTCCTGAACTCACGAGCAACAATGTCAAAGAAGTTTTCCTGCTTCCCGGAGAAACAAAGACGATTGGATGGATCGCTTCCATTCCTGGAAATTTGGATGAGGGCTACATTTATACATCCGCGCTTGAAGTCGCGAGCGCGTTCGGCGATACTGCGACAGGAAAAATCAATTACGCGAAAGACTATCCTATATTCTCACAAAGCGAGGCGACTACAGTCATCTCAAATCTGGAACAGCGTGAAGACAAACAACCATTAAAAACAATTGTTATTTCTTGCGCATCGCAACAAGAGATGTATTATTCCAATGAAACAGCGTTGATTGATTGCGAAGTCACAAATACTGATAGCAGACAAGCAGCAATAGAAGTTTGCGCACGCGCGGATTGCAACACACTCACGCTTGAAGCAGGAGCAGCACAAGAAACTTCATTTACCATTCATTTGCAATCAAGCGGCAGAATCCCCATTACTGCAGAAACTGCTAACGGCATCATCGCTACTTATGTTACGCTTACGTTTGTCGCCATTCCAGAACTTTATACGACGAACATCAATCCTGCATCCCTCGCCTATCAAGACGAGGTGAAACTTTCGTTTGATCTGGCGACTGATAACCCTGTCACGAACGTCAACGCGCATTTTCTTTTTGGATCATTAGACTTGGGCTCGCTGCAAGGGTCGCGACAAATAACCATCGACACAAATGGCAAATCGCTGTATCTACAAGGGCTGAAATTCACGGTGCAGTTTACTGATGAAAAAGGAGAACAACATACGCAGCATCTTGCACTTCCGATTCAGATCACACATGTTCCGTGGTATGCGAAATTCGTGCGTTGGATCTCTGGCTTATTTTAACATTAATATGTATTTGAAATGTATAACAGTTCCTCACTGGGTTGATTGCATACAATGCACTTGCCTTTTTTTACGAGGTTTGCGTCTGTTCCAAATGGATCAATGCCTTCTCCTTGTTTTTTGATAGTTTTATAACATTGCTCTGCGCCACACCACAATACTTGTATAACTTTTCCACTATCGACTGCGGCAGAGATTTTTTTAAGATCTTGAACAAACACCAAATGATTGTCAAAATGCTCCTTTGCTCGTTTATAGAGATTTTTTTGTATTTCCTCTAAAAGTGCAGGAATCTTTTTCTCAATATCTTTTTCTGCAACAGCAATTTTCTCTCCCGTATCCCGGCGAACAAGAACTACTTGTTTTTTTTCGAGATCGCGAGGCCCTATCTCAAGACGGAGCGGTACTCCTTTGAGCTCCCAATTATAAAATTTTCTTCCAGGAGTCTCTTCACGAAGATCTGCATGAACCCGAACGGTGCTTTTTCTCAATATGTTTACTAATTCATCTATTTTTTTTTCTATTTTTTCTTTCGTTTCTTTGGTATAAATAGGAACAATGACTGTTTGCAAGGGCGCGATCGTTGGCGGAAGAATGAGCCCTTTATCATCGCCGTGCGTTGCAATTACTGCAGCTAAATAACGCGCACCATTTCCCGTACACACTTGCCATACGTGATCTTCTTTTCCACGTTCATCTTTAAAGCGGATATCGAATGCTTGTGCATATGCCTGCCCCAACATATTAATTGATCCATTTTCCATTGCTTTACCTGTCGGCATAATTGTGTAATCTTCGATAGCGCCTAATGCACCTGGAAAACATTCCCACTGGGGCTTTCTCACACGGATGTAAGGAAGCGCAAGATATTCCCAAATGTGAGCATATAGCTCTTGATGTAATGCTGCTTCTTTTTCTGCTTCTTGTTGTGTTGCGTGCGCAGTGTGAATCTCAAACCACATCGTAATTTCTCGATCGCGAATAATCGGTCGTGTATGTTTCGTTTCATAGCGAAAACTGGAAACAGTTTCATAAATACGAAGAGGAAGATCAGTATATGTTCGTATCCATAACTTAAACATAGGATACATTGCTGGTTCACCTGTCGGACGGAGAATATGCGTCAACTTTTTTTCATCTTTTCCGCCAACCCAAAACGCTTCATCTCGAAATCCTTCAAACCATTTTTTATTCATTCCTGCATAATGTTCTGGCACAATAAGAGGAAAATACATCTCTTGAATGCCTGCTTCTTTGTAAAGAGTATCCCAATATCGTTTAAGATTCAGCATGATTTCATACCCATACGGCATCCAAACATACATTCCTTTGACATCATATCGTTTGTCGAGAATGCCCGCTACAGCGATAATCTGGTTATACCACTCTGAAAAGTCTTCCTTTCGTGCACGCAACGCTTCTGGATGCTCAATAGTTTTTTCTTCTTTTTTGACAGTGAGACCGTCTTGATTCTCTTTTGCCATGGGTTAAGTGCAAACATTCGCTTATTTAATCTTTACGGGTAGCGCCGAAATTTTTAGAATGTACATCGACTCCAATAGAGTGATTGCGCTCGAGGGTTATAGACTCCTTCCATTATAATAACAAGCGATCCATCTTTTGCCCCATCTATCGTCGGATAACTATACTCCCACGTTTGTTGATTTGCCCCTGGAATCTGCACATTCACTGCCGCTCCTCGATCAGCAACAGTAATCGCTGGATCTGTTGAGTATACCCCTCCCCACACCGCCCAGTATTTTCCATTAATCTGTCTATGAGAGACACGCACAAACGGCCACGGCGGATTAAAAGGATACGTAGGGATATCCTTTTGTGAAAACGGAGTTATCACATTCTGCCCCCATGTGTGTCCTGCAACAACAGTTCCCTTATAATATGAAGTCTGCGGATAATAGATGAACATAAATGTTGTTCCATCGATTGCGTCGATTAATATTTCTTCAACGTTTTTTACATTTTCAACCCATCCACTTTTTAGCGTTGTCGCGTCCTTATAATAGTAATAGACATCCATTGAATTTGTTCCAGCGTAAAGGGGATATACGACAGAGTAGAAAGTCCGCCATGCAGAATTACCGCTTCCCATAAAATCATACATCACGTCACCTTGATAGCTTACGCCCATTGCTGCAGGGCTTATCGTTTGAAGACCTGTTGCTGGCGTGAAGCAACCTTGATTCACCACGTCGGTCGCACACCAGAATAATTGATTGAGTTTATATGGTCCCTGACCTGTGGCAAATGTCACTATATGATCATTGACTCTTGGGCCGACAAATAAAAGGTTAGATGGAAATGTATACAAAATCGTGAACGTATCGTCGTTCATTCCTGTTTTCGGATTTATTCCACCAATTCCGTCATTGCCAAGGTGGTAGAAGTAAATATCTTTTGCGCCCGATAATTTCTGTACTGAAAACACAATAGTTTTTCCAAAAATTCTCGGTCTTGAGGGCCATATTGCCTCACCAAGAGGTGGTTGAAAAATTGTTAGAGGTCCACGATCATCTCCTGTTTTTGGAATACCATCGTCTCCAAGATCATAATACTGAAGCTCTGTCTTCGTCGTTGTCGTATCTTTCTTAACAAAAATGATGTTGCGATCATCAATATCTATCCACTGGTAAATTTCTTGAGATTGCGCCGCCGTAGCAAGAATTGACGGAGACGTGCAAACAAAGGGGGCTTGTATTTTTGGCGGCAGCGGATTTGGAAGCGTTTTTGAAGGAGTTATCTTTGTTGCATCTCCTGTAGCTCCAGGATTCACATACGAAACAACAACGACGGCACAAAGAAGCGCAAACCCCGTCCAGTAGAAGCTCTTATTCACTACACCTCGATTTTGCATATATTTTCAGCTCTGCGGAGATTTATATATCTGTTGTATATCCTAACATATATATTGCAGTCAACAAATAACCTTATCTTTTGGTCTTAAAGTATGAACACTATGGAGCGCACGTTCGAATATTACTCTGCAGATTTTGGAGAACTGTCTCCGAAGGTAACTTATTTTATCTTCCTTTTGGTGTCTTCGACGGGGTATAAAACAAAATTATTCGTTAAATGAACATAACGAAAATGTCAAGTATTGGTTAACTACACTTAACGAATATGTTGACCTTTGAAAAACTTGCAGATCTGAATGCGTGGTGGAAAATGGGAAGAACAAAGAAAGAAGTGTGGTCTCTCGCAAGCAAAATTTCTTTTTTGAACTGCAAAGAACGATCTACAGATAAGACCTATTCTTGGAATTGACGGATTGCGACAAACATATACGTGCGTGCGGTGCTGTGATCAGGAAGGATAATTTTGATACGTTTGTTGCTGCAGTGAAGAAAGAATTTAAGAAAAAGAAACTTTCAGCGTGAAATCTTACGCGTGTTTGCTTCAAAAAATGGAAAACCTCTGAGATAAAAATCAAAAATATCCCAACATCATTTTAGATTTCGTTCTTCCTACTCTGGAGCATACTGACCGTTACAAGATACCCTTGCACCGTATATACCGTCTTCAGCCCAACAGAACCATTCGTCAGATGCAGAGTAAGGTAGTTCTTCACAAAAGTAAGGAGGCTCTATTCGGTTACCAATAGGATCATACTTATACCAACAGATACGCCATTTACCATTAACTTGTTCTGTGTGCACACATTTGTTGACGATACAAGAAAAAGTCGGGACATCAGTAAATTCGACAAGTGCTTGACAGGGTTTATTATCTTTTTGGAATTTTGCACATTGTTTCGTTTCTGCTATAACACATTTGTCTACTGTTACTTTGGCCAAAGGTATCTCCGCCACACAATTGTTTATGGCTTGCTGTTTCGCGATACTCTCGCTTGCAGAGGAGCCAGAACCAGCTGTTATCTTGGTTGAGAATGAATTATGTCTACAGGTTACTTTACCAGGACAGGTGATTATCGGTTGATATGGTTGTGTCGCTCCTCCTTGCCCACCTTGTGCAGCTGCAGTCGTTCCACTGCCATCAACATAAAGGTCTTGTCTCGCAATTTCTTTTTGTTGTTGATACACAACATCTCCTGTACTTCCTCTATTCAAGAATGATGCAACGACTAAAGCACCGACAACAAGCAAAACAGTGAAGAAAAATCCTTTCTGTACATCTCCTTTTTTCTGCATGAGAAGAAGATGATAAAAAGATATATATATATTATGTTACTATAATATCGATGTTGCAGTATACAAATATGCTTATTAATCTTCTTTCATTCTTTTTTCTATGGAGCACACATTCAAATATTATCCTGCAGATTTCGGCGAGCTACCTGTTAAAGTCATTCATTTTGATCTGCTGTTTGGTGTGTTTGACGACCATACCACTGTTACTTCCCAGCTCAAAGTCAAAACGAAGAAAGCGCTACGAGAACTACAGCTTGATGCGAAAAATCTTGAGATACATGAAGTTTCTTCGAGTTGGAGTGACTGTACTTTTACTTATGCAAAAGAAAAAGATAAACTCCTCATTCAATTCAAGAAGCGCATTCCTGCAGGCATTGAACTTATTCTCAAAACAAAAACAACCTGCCGGCCAACAAAAAATATTTTAGAAGGATTGTATTATGATGAAACGCCGCCTGGCTGCCCGCCGACACAAATAACGCAGTGCCAACAATGGGGTTTCCAGCGTTTGGTTCCGTGTTTTGACGATATGACTGCGAAGGCAACGTATATGACAACTATTATTGCAGATCAACGATACACTAACATCATCTCCAACGGCGATCTGGTTGAAGACAGAAAAGAAGTTGCTTCTGGACGGGTGCGGGTAAAATACGACAATACCACCACGCCTATGGCACCGTATTTATTTTTTCTCGGCGTTGGAACGTATGCGACGTTTACAAAAAAAGTGCAGTATCCTGATGGCAAAACGTTTATGCTTGAATTACTCGTCCCGCCTCAATCAGCAAAGGAGCATGCACAACAAGCATTAGAAATTCTTTCTGACAGCATCCTCTGGATTCACCTTTTTACTGGTCCGGATAAGTACAAAAATATGGAAAAAAGCAAGAACATCTGGCAGCTCCTCAAACGGCGCGACGCAGGAGAACCTATGCAACAAGAAATAGACCTTATGCTGCAAGGTATGCAACTTGGCTACCAATACACCGGCACTGTCTATCGCGAAATAGGCATGCAGAACTCAAATTTCGGCGGCATGGAGAATGTCGGCAATACTGCTATCATTACCAATCGTATTATGCCTTTTACGCAGATGACTGATCCTTCATTTGAATATCTTTTTGCTGTCAAATCACATGAATTTTATCACAATTTGAATGGCTCTGAAGTAACTGGATTCAGTCCGTTTGAAATTTGGCTTAATGAAGCAGTGACCGTTCACATTGAGCGAGCATATTCGGCCTTCGTTTTCGGCAACAACTATCATCGCCTGCAGGAACTGCTTGGCATCTTAGCTCCTGGCACTGGAACGTTAGCACTTGATGCAACACCTGTCTCGATGCCTGTGGAGCCAGATGGCTTTAACAATCCGGATGAACTCATCTCCAGCGTCACGTATGTGAAAGCACCAGAATTTGTCCGCATGATTGAAACAACCATTGGAAAAGAAACCTTCGTACACGGATTGCATCTGTATCATACGCGCTACAACCACAGCAATGCAACAAGAAAGCAATGGATTGCCTGCATGGAAGAGGCTTCAGGAAAAAAACTTCAGCCCATGGCGCAGGGATGGCTT
>JBBSXE010000012.1:0-3448 GCA_038045925.1 Nanobdellota archaeon | reverse complement strand
CTTAAACAGACAGGATATCCGACACTCATTGTAACAACAAATTACGACAAAAAAAAGAAGATTCTCCTGCTAACTCTTGAACAGAGAGGACAACAAGAAAATGCATTGTGGGAATTTCCCTGTATTATCGCCTGCTGTAACAAAGATGGAACTGTCTTACAAGAAAAAACTGTTATTATCAGCAAGAAAAATCAAAATATACTTTTTGAGCATATCGAAGAGCCTGCGTTTCTCTCTCTTAATCGAGGATATACTTTTTATGGAAAAGTTGATTATCTTGCAACAGTGGATGAACTATTGCTGCAATTACAGCATGATACTGACATTATCAATAAATACCTTGCATTCTATACATTAGCAGACAGAGAAAAACTTCGTTTGCTGCAAGATAGAACAAAGGAAGTTAATGCTACATTTGTTGATCTCATTTTTACGCTGCTCAATAATAAACAGTTAATGGATGATGTCGGTTCAGCGATGATTCTTATCTTTGAAGACGTTACCAACGAACAATTTGCGCATCGATATCAAGACCTCTATGACGTCAAGGAAAAAATACTTACTGCAGTTGCGAAGAAATACACTAAAGAATTATTGAAACTCTATGAGACTTACGCAACAAAACGCTCTCAAGGAACACTTGTTGAACAGCGTATTGCAAGCATCAAAGACCGGCAGATAAAAAATACTTTATTAGGCATACTTGCGCGATTGGAAACATCAGACATGCATGCTTTGATCAAGAAACAATTTCTGACTGCAACAAACGCAACTGATAAGCTCACGGCGTTTCGACTATATGTGAATAGCACTGCAGCAGATAAGCAGCAACTCCTTAAGACTTATCAAGATGAGGCAAAACAGCATTTAGTCAGTTGGGAGGTATTTCTGTCTGTTATTGGATCAAATGATAGTGCAGATTATTTGACTACTATTAAAGCTCTTGAACAATCTCCTTCCTTCAGAATTGAGCAATCAAATGATCAACGAGCACTCTATGGATTATTTGCGTACAACAAAAAGAAATCTCTTTTAACATCAGCAGGCAGAGATTATTTGAAAACGTGCATCCTCAAGCTTGCTTCTATCAATGAATATAATACGCTCCATCTCATCAAAACCTTGGGCACATTGGATAAGATTGATTCTGAATATCAAATTCCTTTGGTTCGTATGATTGAAGAGATTTTGCAAGCACTATCACCAGAGAAAACACCGAGTGTCTACAACTCCTTGAAACGTATTCTCATGGGTTCTCCGAAAGCGACAGAAGCGTATCAATCAAAACACTGATGAAAAAAAGATTAGGGAAGTAATCTGTTTGCGCTTTTCATTGTTCCATTCTCGTAGAATAGGAGAGATTCTTTGTGAAAATCTCGCTTTTCATCATAGGTAAGGCATTGAGTGACTGCCTCATCTTTCTGCTTTTCACAAAAATCTGCAAAACTCAGAAGGGCTTCATATGATGCATAATCAAGATATGGAGAGATAGCAACGCGGAGACTTTCTTGATCAAGAAAATTGCCATGGGCATCAAGACCTGAACCTATCTGTGTGTACGGATAAGCACGATACAGTTTTTCTCTGAGATTGAGATACGGCGGCACTTGGTCAAAAGGACCGTCAAAATAATCATTATGGGAAATGTGACGCGAGAAAACACCAAAAAGCAGCATGCGGGAATGATTAAGGTCATGATAATATGCAAACTGTGTGCGATTTCCGATAAAAACGTTATCTCTGAGTTGAACGATCTTTTCTGTCACTGGTTTTTCTTCATCAAGGACATAATAAAAACTGCGTGTTTTATTGTTAAACAACAGAATAAAAATGATACCAGACTCATCGCGAATTTTTGCAATAAACTCCTCTCCATCCCCAACATACAGTTTTTCTGGAACATCGTCACTTATCGAAGAAAGTTCGAAATGAACTGATTTCTTACGATAGGTCACTTTATATAAGAAATCATGAACCTGTTTGATTACTACGCCGTCACTCTCGCTGAATAGCTTATGACGAAAATGGGTTTGATCTTCTGTGTCGAAATATCCCATACCAATTTTTCCATTTTTAATTTCCACCAGCCGTAAGTTTCCAGAAATAGAGCGATTTCCGAGGGGAAAAAGATAGTAATAATACATTTCCGTTGGATACACCATCGCATAGCTTGGAATCTGCTGAAACACGTAAGAAAACATTTCATCAATCACAGAAAAATTTTTTGGTTGGGGTGAAGATCTCAGTTGTTGCCAGGCATATGAATATGCAGAAAAATAATGTTTGGCACGATCAGAAAAAGAGGCGGCATTGAATTCCTGGTCAATTCCTTCAATATAAAATTGGTTGAAAAAAACAGCATCATCTTTTCGTACTATAAGAGGAAAAAGAAAAAGAAGTACCACGCCTGCAAAGAAAATGATACGTATACTTTTTTTACCTAAAGGGGTGTTACGTCTTTTTTCGCCTGACATTGATTGCAAAAATAATAAAGAAATGTTTATATAGGTTACGAATAGTTGAAAATATATGGGAAAGAATAGAAATTATATTTATATTGTCATCGTTATTCTTGCTGCAGTTTTTCTGCTTGATCGTTACAGTACTCAACAATACCTGCAAACAGGAAAAGCAGTGACAGCGATCGCTTCAGCTGCTCAAGAGTATTCGCCACCAATCATGAGTGCAGGAGGTGAACACCAAGCTAGTTTTTCAGCTTATGGTCATGCTACGCCTCTGTCAAAAAGTTGGTCAGGTAATCTTCACTGGTTTGATCACACACTCTTAGGGCATGACCTAGCGATAACAGCAGAGTGGAAGAGGGACAACCATATACCTGCTACATCAATGAATCATGCTAGCCAGCTCAGCATAACATGGGCATATCAGAACCCTCCACATCAACTTGCTCTCTCTCAAGGAGGACATGATTCAACTCTTACGCAACAATGGAAGAAGCAAGGACACAATTATTATGCAACAAAAGAGGGGCATGATATAGCGCTTACACAACAATGGGATAAGCAAGGACACGATTATTATGCAACAAAAGAGGGGCATGATATAGCTCTTACACAACAATGGAATCGGCAAGGACACAATTATATTTATACAAAAGAGGGGCATGATATAGCTCTTACACAACAATGGAATCAGCAAGGACACCGTTATGATGCAACAAAAGACGGGCATGATATAGCTCTTACACAACAATGGAAGAAGCAAGGACACAATTATATTTATACAAAACTTGGGCATGATATAGCGCTTACACAACAATGGAATAAAGATGGTCACCTATACACTACAAGTAAAACTAGGCAAACTAAACAACCAACACAGTCAACAAAAACTTCCTAAGATTTATTTTTACTTATTGATTCTCTTATTTTTTCCAATTTTTTGATGAAAGCGTGACTGTTGTTTTTTCCTGCGGCCAAATTTTCAA
>JBBSXE010000011.1:0-1159 GCA_038045925.1 Nanobdellota archaeon | reverse complement strand
CAATTGACAGCAGGTACTTGTAAAGAGTCTTCATTAATTTTTTGTGAATTGTTTTGATTACAATTCGCGGATAGAAATAATTATTATTTTTTGTAATTGATAAGCAACCATCTGTCGCAAAAAACCCTTGAACGATGTGTTTTAAGAGCTTCTTGTTATTCAATTTTTTAGGTAGAGTTATGTTTGGTCCTTTTATACCTATTCTAAAACCAGCATGATGGATTTTATTAAAAAGATATTTATCACAAAAGTTTATTTCTAAGGCTTCATATCTTTTTCTTTCTTTCACAGCTATTTGTTTTTTTCTAAAATAAGTAAACACTGGAAGGACTATTTTCTCGAAAAACGGTTTATCACTATAGAGATTTCCTGTTACAACAATAAAATAATGAGGTTTATTTTGTGAGAAAGAATACGAGAGACAGCCATCGCCTAACAAGATTCCATATAATAAAGCGAACTTTTTATCTTCTGTTAATTTCCTTACATCCATCAGAAAACATCACCTCTCTTTTTAAAAAAAAGTGTTTTTCTTTATAAACCTTCTAAGGGTGTGTGAGAAGTAAACTACTAGTAGAAAATATATTTAGAAGTTTTCAGAAAAAACCGGAAGATTTCCTGAAGTATGCTCTATCTTGCCATCATATTCTGTAAACCTACAAATTAGAACTCTATAGAACACTCTCTATTTTCCGTTTAGGTTATATACTTCCAGCGTCTATCTTCTTCGCATGAAAAAACTCAGCAGACAAGAAGCAATTGCACTCCTTCATGCATACTTACAACATGAACTTGTTCGACTACCTTGGTTTAAACATATCCGCCCCTTTATCAAGGCAATTGTTTTTTATGGTTCGACGGCGAAAGGTCTGCATAAACCGACATCAGACTTAGATATGCTTATTTTTGTCCCTTTGGCGATTGAGACAAAATATACTGTCGGAGAGTATGTTTACCTCTTTAAGGACAGAACAATCAACATCGTGCTGCGATCGATTGAACGATTGCGCAAATTAAAAGAACATAGTGATGCACTTGAAGCAGAAGTGTTTCGAGACTGCGAACTGCTTTTTGAATCTGATTCTGAAGCCAGAGTATTAATTGCAAAGATCATGGTTGCTCACACACGGAAGAATGCAGAAGCGTAGCAAATTATTCT
>JBBSXE010000010.1:17885-40437 GCA_038045925.1 Nanobdellota archaeon | reverse complement strand
ACTTGACCGTTGCGGCTGAAACAATCGTTGCTGTTAGCGCAAATAAAAACAAGAAACTGAATAATATGTATACTATTGTCTTCTCTCTATTCATGTAATTTCACCTCACGAATTTTCTCAATAAGTCCCCGAATCATTTGCTCCTTTGATTCGCCAACCCCTATATAAACCTTTCGAAATAGAGTTTAAGATCTATCTTTTTTTCCCTTTAATAAGAATATATCCCACAATCGCTACTACAACGACTACTATGATTATGACTATTATGTTTCCTACTGAAGAAATTTTTACTTGAGGTTTTGTATCTTCTTCATCTTCACTCTTTGTTCCAGCTCCTTTTATATCTTCACTCTGCACATTTCCACTTGCCGCTTTCACTGTTACGTCTGCATGTTTTCCGAATATTTTATGAAACGTTACCGCAATATCATTTTTTCCATCTTGATTTACATCTACGTTTTTTGTTTCCCCTGTATTGAGTGTGATATCGAATGGCTCAGAACTTATCGTGACAACAACACTTCCAGCCTTTATTTCTTTTATTACTAATTTATGCTCTTCTCCCTCTATATCAAACTTGATTGCTCCATTTTCCTGCATTAATCTGCTGACACCATCACTCGTCAATTTTCCAATATCTGAAGTTGTTCCTGTGTTAATTTTTATTTTTGCGATCGGAGGCTGGAACTTTTTGTTTGCAAACGCGCTTGTTCCCGCTTTTACTTTCGTTTCTACAGTAAATGTCGCGTTGGTCGAGTTTGTCACTCCTAACTTATCTGTGAGTTGACATCTCGCGACGTAATCTCCCAATTCCACTGTTTGATCAAAGTCAACTTCCACTGTGCGCGAACCGTTTACAATCGCCGGCTCAACAATGGTTTGTATTCTTGAAAAAGTACTATCCTGCGGAAACTTCACATCTATTTCTGTTAGATTCCACCCATCATTGTCATTTCTTTTACACTCTATCTTGATTGTGTCTGTTGCTCCTATTTTTGATACTTCATTTTTTTGGTTATCAAGCAAACGTATCGCAATCTCAGAACTCAAGTCTCCTGTTCTTAGACTTTGTGTCGCGGTTGATCCCACATTATTTGTGCCTGCGTTATCTTGACAGGTGATATTCCATGTGTGCGCTCCGGCAGCAATTGTATTTATGAACTGAATCGTTGTTGCATTGAGGATACTTGTTGTTCCATTAATATTTGCACCATTTGAGCTATTTGTTGGATCGAGCGTCAAGTTACATACTGCTATCGTTGTGAATACATTATCGATGATTGTCGCATTAAACGTTATGTTTGTGTTATTTGTTTCTAAGCTATTGGAAGGTCTATTTATCGTTATTGTAGGCGCTGTATTATCTATTGTCACATTTATAGTTGTTGTTGAAGAATAGTTGCCCGCATCACTTCCTCCTGTTTGATTGACTACTGTCGCTGTCGCGTTAATTGTGAAGTTTCCTCCTTCAGTGACATTCGTCGCCGTCGTGTCCCATGTTATCGAATAAATCGTCAAATTTACGCTCGTATTCAATCCAATGAGCAAATTGCTGGCAGTGCCGTTGTTAAAATAGAAACTCACATTCGAGACATTTGTGCCACCGAGTAATCCTGATATACTTACATTTAATACGACAGTTCTACTGATATTTGCGCCCTCTGTCGTTGGATTGTTTAGGGTTATTGTTCCTGACGGGAAAGGAGCGATAACGACATAGCTTACTATCGCAAGAAATACCAATGATAGAATTATCTCCAACCTTTTTTTCTTCATGTCTTTTTTCCCTCTTTTTGCCCTTTAAAATAGTTTATATTCTCTATTCTCTATGTTCTACTATCTATGTTCTACTATCTATTTTCATCTCTTTTCTCTTTCATCCGCATACAACCCAAGAAATACTGTTAATATCGCAAGAATAAGCGGACCTATAATCATTCCTAATATTCCAAAGAGCTCCAAACCACCCACAATACCTAATAATACGAGTACTGGATGAATGTTTCCTCTGCTTCCCACAATTTTTGGACGCACAATATTGTCTATGGTGCTCACAATCAACAGGCCATACAACATCAAACCAATGCCATTCGCAATGTCTCCTGTTACGAGTTTATACATAGCTGCCGGAAACCAAACCAGAAAAGCGCCTACAAATGGCAACATAGAAAGAATAATCATTACTCCTCCCCACAATACTGGAGAAGGAACGCCGAAAATCCACAATCCAACCGCACCTACCGTGCCCTGCACCATCCCCGTCAGCACAATCCCATAGATGCTTGCATAGACGACTCCATTAAACTTTATCATAACATCCCTTTTGTGGCTTTCTTTGAGAGGTATGTGGTCTTTTATTTTTTCGACCAAGCTTTTTCCCTCCTTGAACATATAGAACATTATAAAGATCATCACAAAAAAGTCAAGAATCTTTTTCGGCAGAGCGACGAGAAAATCCGACGCCGCTCTCGCAATAGTGAGGGAAAATCTGTTGATCATCTCTTTCAATTTTTCATTTACTTCAATACTGTTTCTGAAACTTTCCGGTATTTTTTCTTCGAGTTTGCTGAAATCCAGCGTTTTTGATTTATGAAAAAAAACAATGGACTCATTAATCAGCGCATTCGCCGCAAACACGACAGGGATTGTTATCGCAAGCACAACAATGGCTGCTGTCAACACCGACGCAACATTTTCACTTCTCACCACCGTTTTTAAGCGAGCATATACTGGGAAAAAAATATAACTCAGCAAGATGCTACTGATTATCGTTACAACGTATGATCGAATTACGAGTACCGAGAGAATAATCACTCCTATAAAACATGCAATAAAAAAATATTTTGAGTGTTTTTCAATTTCTTTTTGTTCAATTATTTCGCTCATCTCTTTCTTTTCTCTTTTAAAATATATAAATCTTGTGAAATCCCTTGCTTTTTGCCTTGAGAAGGGTGAATTTTCGAATTTTTCTTCCTCCTTCCTTTGTTTGGGGAATATAACACGTAAAATAGTCTTTTTATTTGACTACATAATACAATCGCGGATCCGGCAATTCTTTTTTCTTCAATGCAGGATCGACAACAATATCTTCCGGCACCGTCACGTTCCAAATCTTTAAAGGTCCAAATAATCTTCCATTATACACTGCCAAAGGAACTTGGTCTTCGTCAGTATACGCCAACGTAAAATGTGGCACTTGCATACCGTAAATATACAGGCGCGCGAACAAGCTATCTTTTACTTTTCGCGATACATACAATGAAGATCCCTTTGGATCAAACTTATCTCCATCAATTCGAGGAATAAGCACGAGACACCCATCTAAGCCATCTTCCGCAAATACGACTTTCTGCTTGTTGAATACGATGCAATTTAGCGGCACTGTTGCCTGCTGTTGCCGCGTCATGAGAATCGCGCTTGGACGCCTCATGGTGGAAGTATTATTCGACTTTACTTCGATAGGGACAATAAATCCTCCAATGCCCGCAGCTCTTTCCGGATATAATTTGTCATCGTAGATAACATCTTCATCCAGAACAAAACTTCCTTCGTAGAAATACAGTGTGCTATTGCGCGTTTCTTGCGTGTATGCTGGATTGAGATTGAAGGTGTTGATCCATGAATAACGATCATTTTTTAGATCACTTCCAATGCTTGAATACGCAGGATATTTCCCAATATCATCTGAAAGCGTTATGAAATGCGTTGCTTCTTTTGCTTTTATGAACGCCAACGCCTCTGTATCATTCGGCGATGTCAAAATATGGCGACCAGTATAATAATTCAATGCTTGTCCTCCTACATTTCCGCCATCTGCGACTGTCGCTCGCTCTCCGCCGCCTTGAACCCAATATCCATAATCCCACCAGCCTATAAACACAGAGTCTTTTGGCGTGTTTTCTCTTACCCATTTCATCGCGATTTGCCATTGCTGATTATACGCTGGACCTATATTCGGCGCCGTCTTTATCAGCGCATCTGTGTATGATGCAAGTGTTCCGCGCATTGAAGGAATTAGAATCAACACTATCAGAAATGCGATTCCTGTATATTTTACAAAACTGTTTTTTCTTTGGCGAGCATAATCGAATAATCGTATAAAGAAATACGCAACAAAAATCGCCGTCGCAAACCCGAATAATAATATCAGGCGAACCACAATACGTGTCGCGAGAATTTTCATCATCAGCCATACAAATACAAAGATATACGCTTTGTTTATGGATATGATATTTTCATACATGTTTTTGTCTTTTTTATATGCATATACATAGTATGCGAGGAAACCTCCAACCAACACCAACAAAGAACCCATAAACGCAACTAGCGAAATTGTATTTGTGCCGTTCAATGTGGAGTTGGATGCATACCTGCTAAACGTTAGCATGAGAAAGAAGACCGCGTAGAACGCTGTTAAGGCAATCTTGTGCTTGTGAAAATGTTTGATCATCTGATAAAACAAAAGGATTGACCCTATAATAAAAAAAGCAAAATAAATCTTTCCATGTTCATTAATCACATCAATAAGAAATGGCTGGTGGCTTTCCGCTACAGTCACACCCCATCGACTTTGCCCGAATGGGTTTATGAGGCCACTCACATGCTCTTGGATAATCGCATACGTGTGCGCAACTCCTGTTGTCGCAAGAACAAAAAGAATCGCGCAGCCTGCCGCTATCATAAAACTGAAAAGTCCTATAGGAATTTTTTTCTCTACTCGCGTTTTTATACGAAAGAAATCATATTTCTTGAGCATATAGTCTATTATTCCAACAAACAACACGAAGTAGGTTATTCCAAAAGAAAGAGAATACAATACTGTGGTAAGATTATACCTATCGCTGATGGGGATAAGCACAGCAAGCGACGTCATGCTCCACGCAAGATACGTATAAAACTCTCCTTTTGTTGCCTTGTCTAATATAAATTCAGCCAACTGAAAAAATCCTATGATCAAAAATACAAACTGAACCCCGCCCCACGTTAATCCCATGAGCCCGGTTGTAACTCCCGCTACACCACCATATATCAAACCCTTGATCGAAGAAGATGATTTCCATGACGAAATATAAAAATAAAAGGTTAATACAAAAAGAAAAAGCGCAAGACTTTCTTTATCTGAAAATCCAGCAACCGTTCGCTGCAACAATGAAGGAATTACGGCAAGATAGGCAGTCGCGAGAAGCGCAACGCGGTAATCAAATAATTTTCGCACCAGCAAGAAAAAAACAATCAACGTAAATGAAAACACGAGCGGAGGATAGACGACATCCACATATTCTACTGTTATACTTGAACTAAAGAAGTGAAAAAATTTATACAGCGCTGCAATAACATACGACAAGACAGAAAATTCACCAACCTGCTGATAACCCCCTGGATAATACCTCATAGGGTCAACTGCATTGAGATAGCCCTGCGCGAGAATTTGCTTGACATACCGAAGAATCACAAACGTATCTAATTCGATTGAAAGATGTTTTCCTGTCGTTATATCAATCAAATTTGCAAGATTCGTCGTGCGCACCTTATAACTGAACAGTGAAATGCCTGCAACAAGCAGATAAATAATCCAGTTCTTTTTTGCTGATAGAAATTCAAATACTTTTTCTTTGCGCTGGGCCAACGTCGCGTCCATAGAAAACCAAGACATACTTCTCTTTAAAAGAATAGCGGTGTGACATAGACTTCTAAGCTTGCTGCGACGACAAGGACAATGACCGCAATCAAGACAAGATTTGTCGAATCAAACAAAATACGCTTGAATACCTGCGTTCCAAATTCGTGCTTAATGACCGCAACAGAAATGATGCCTCCCGCTAATCCTCCGATGAAATATGCGAGAATTTCCGGTATGCCGTGAAGAAAGTAGCGAAAAAGGCTTAATGAATAAATGTGAAAATATCCCGCAGTCTTCACCAACCCTAATTGACCCGCGTACACGCTAATATGCTCACGAAAAAAAGAACCGATGGCTGCGCTAATGACTGACGCGTTCCAGGCGAGGATAAAAATCGAGCCCGCGCCGTAGAAAAACGCAAAAAAAATGCAAAAGAGCAATACCTTGACATTATTCATAAAAATTTGCAGCCAGAGCGCGCTGCTACCCGATGCTTGCGCGTCAATCGCCTTTCCAGAAACTTGGCTGTTGATATTTTGAATTGTTGTTGTCTGCGTTCGAAATACAATCTCCACGAGGCTTGTTGGCAGAAAAATATACGCAAGCGAGAACGCGATCACAAAACCAATAAAGAGAAAAACAAAAAACGAAAGCGCTTTGCCGTGCTCTTTCAATAATGTTCTTTCTTTAAGAATAACAGTATCTTTCTCTTCTTCATATTTAATCGTGTTGTAAATGAGTGGAATACACGCGATGACAGTTAGTAGAACCATGACAATGCTTGCTTCTTCACGAAAGACCCAAATAGCTAAAAACAATCCCACTGCCGCATAGATGATACCTATAAAGAGAAGGTCCCATGGTCTCTTTTCTGCTTTTATAGGCGTTGTTAATGATTCCAAAACCATACCGTGGTCGTAAATTGCATGATTTATATAGATTATGTTCTAACTCATGAATGATGGAGAACAACGAAGAAAAGAAAAAAAGGTTATAAAGAGAAAAAAGAAGCAGAGTGTTGTATGAAAAAAAAGCGGTTGATTTGTCTTGATTTTGATAACACTATCATCAAGTCAGATAAAGCGCATATTGAAGCGTATAACAAAGCATTTCTCAAAAATGGATTAAAGAAAGTATGCGCAGCACGATTAAAAAAAGAGTTTGGGCTGGTAGGAAGAATGGTTGTCAAGAGAATTTTTCCATCGATAAGCGAACGTCTGCTCGATCGCGTTGGAATAGACCATCATGCATTTCTCGTCAAAGAAACAAGTACCTACGCAAAGCAAATTCCCGGCGCCATTGACGCAATAAAAAAATTAAAGAAGAAATATCAAATAGCAGCCACCAGCAACTGCAGCCGCAGAACACTCTTCGAACTGATGAAAGCTGCCGGCATAGACAGAAAATTATTCGACATTTGTATTGGCCATGATAACGTCCTCCATCCGAAACCAGCGCCAGATGAAATCTTCAAGGCAGAACAGCTCCTGCATACGCGAGCAGATTATATGGTTGGCGATTCTATTTATGATGTGCGCGCGGGAAAAAAAGCGAAGGTAAAAACGATTGCAGTGCTTACAGGAAATCATTCACGAAAGATGTTAGCAAAGGAAAAACCGTTTAAAATTATTTCGAGTATTCGTGAATTGCCAAATATAATTTAATTTTTTTAGTTTTTAGTAAATGCTCTTCAATAACGGATGCTTTTCGATGATCGCGAGTTTATTGATTTTGAGATATCCGCAATATTCATCTTCCATGATCGGCTCTGCCTCGACAATCTCCAATTTCTTTGAAAAAATAGGGCCATCAACGACGAGGCTGTCATAATGACCTCCTTCCGCGCCGACATGAAATCCGTGTTTTTCTGACAATTTTTTCAGCTCGTTGAATGATTCTGGCGTTAATCTTTTGCCTAACCAAGCTTTTCCTAATCCTTCTACAGCCACTTGTGTAATGCGGATATCATACCCCTTTTCAATCATTTCCGCGACAAGAGACGCATGATCTTCACCCATATGGCTTGCAAAGACTTCAACGCCCAATGGAAAAACCGCTTCACGAATGCTTTTCAATTGGGTTTCCTGCAAACCAACGCCGCCTAAAATAAGCGCATCAACAGGATTTTTTTCGACAACCTTTCGAACAATCTCTGCTTCTTGTTCTGGATCTGCAACGTCGCATAATTCATAGATATGTTTCAATCCAAAAATCCTTGCAAGCTCTTTCGTATGCTCAACCGTTGCATAATGGTACAAGTAGCAATCATTGCGGGTTGGCTTTACTGAGAGCAAGTATTTGATCTTCCATTTTTTCGCAAGACACTTTTCTATTGCGTATGTGCTATCCTTTCCACCAGAATATAAAACTGCAACTTCCATACTTTTTTTGTACCTTACTTAATTTATAAATATTTGCTTTTGGCCTTGTATCTCAATGTTCATCTCGTCTTTGGAGAGTCACCATATTCTTTATAAATCAAATCTGTCTTTTTAGATGCATGGTCAAAAAGCCTACTGTTGAAATCATGATTCCCGTTTATTATAAAGACGCGTCTCACCTTCCATTACATATTCGACAACAACTCGATTTTTTCTCTCAAGCACTTTCCCACTATGACTGGAAACTTATTATTACAAATAATGGTCCAAAAAAAGATGCATTGTATGTTGCTCAACAGCTCAGCAAGAAATATCCTCGTGTTCAATTTGCTGATATTGATAACCCTGGGAGAGGATGGTCTTTGAGCTCAACATGGTACGCAAGCAATGCAGATATTGTTATGTACATGGATGCAGATTTAGCAACGAATCTCAAATCCGTGGCTTCTATGCTGGATCTTCTTGCATCAGACCGCTGCGATATCGCTATTGGATCACGATACGTTGAGGGAGCAAAAACACGACGAACTTTTCATCGCAATCTTCTTTCTAAAACATATAATCTCATGTTGTACTATATTCTTGGGATTAAAGTTTTCGATGCTCAATGCGGCTTTAAAGCGCTGAAACAATCTGTCGCAAAAGAATTAATTCCGCTCACGAAAGATCGAAAGTTTTTCTTTGATACAGAACTCCTTTATTACGCGGAGAAAAAAGGATATCGCATTGCAAAAATTCCCGTGCAATGGGAAGAACAAAAAGAGACAAGTGTCCAAATTATTTCAGTAGTTCTTGACTATATCAAAAATATTTTAAGGCTTTTATTTTTTAAATAACATATTGATCTGAAACGATGAAAAAGAAAATTTCTTTTTTGGATGGCGCACTGCTTCTTTCAAGCATTCTTTTAGCCGCCCATATGTTCTTTCGATTCTTTGATCTCGCAACCATAATCAATTTTTTCCCCTTTGACTACACCAATGACCTTAGTTCATATCTCAGTCAACTCTATTTTTTAGACGTTTGCGGCTACCACCAGTTTTGCCCCTATTGGTACAACGGATTTATCACTTTTTTAATAACGCCTCCCGGATGGTATTTCCTTGCTTATCCTTTCTACTTCTTTACACATCACATAGCTTTATCTTTTTATTTGAGTATTGTTTTTATGACGCTCTTAGGACTCGCTGTCTGCTTGTTTTTTGGGAAAAAATTTCGCTTTTCTTTTCTTCGATCGTCTGCACTTTTCTTTTTTCTTTTCGGCAATGCAATAAACATCGGTAATTTTCTCAGATTAGGACGAGTTCATGCGATGCTCAATTTTATTCTTTTTATTACATTCTTTTTTATTCTCTGGTATTACAAAGATAAAAAACTTGATTTCAGGTTCTTCTTTTCCAGTGTTATTTATTCATTTATGATTGTCACCCATTACCAAGAAACAGTTCTGGCAGGAATTTTTTTTGCCGGATTTTTTCTCTATCGTTCATCTTTACGTGATCGCACCAAAGTGATTATTGCTTCTTTGCTTGCTATTCTTCTTTCTTCATGGTGGCTTTTCGGGTTCATTGCCAACCTTGAACAGTCTAGTCTTTTAGATTTTCACGAAGGAAAACGGGCACTTGATTTCCAGAGTGATCGTCTTATCGTTAATTTGTTTACTTACTTCTTTCCTCTTCTGTTTATTATTCTTTTTTTCATCTATCGTAAAACGCAACAATACTCACGGAGAGACATTTTCTTTTTTTCTCCCTCTCTGATCTTAGCGTTTGTCTATTTATTCCGCCTGCACTCATTCATTCCTATTCTGCGCAACATCTCCCAAGACCCATACATTCTCTTTTTTTATTTTCAAATTATTTTTTTACTCTTCATTATTTTCGACGACTTATCATTAGTACTGCGAAGATCTTTGGGAATTATTATTATAGTTTTTACCATTTTCAGTATTCTTGCAAATATTTTTATAACTCCTTACTTCATCAAGCACACACCTCTCGATGAAGAGATGAAATCGACACTGAGCAAAGTCACTGAGCGCTATCTTTTTTTTGGACCCTTGAATAAATCTTTTCAAACTTCATACAGCAAGGCATATTATTCTTATGGAACAATTTACTACAACCTTTCAACAGCAGAAGGATGGTCTCCTCCGCTTGCCTCTCTTGACTACTTACTTGGTTTGGATTCTTTTGGAAAACGATTTCCAACCCTTCTCTGTTCTGAAATCGAGGAGAGTTTAGAAATCTACAACACTACACAGATCGTCACATACGATACTACTTGCCAACTTTTCGCAAACTGTAATTTTACTCTTCTCGCTGCGACGGATCATATTTGTCTTTATGACCGCCGTTCCATTCCTTAATATTTCTGTGCTTCAAATATAATTGTCCCACCATTATTTCTTATGCCGGGAATTTTAGAAGCTATCTTATCCGTCGTTTTCAATATTTTTTTCGCCGATCTTATCTTCATATAATTTAGCATATGCGGCGGAATAAATACGTGCGTTTTTGCTTTTATTTTGCAACGTTTAAATGCCTTTTGAAGATCTTCTTTAGATAATAATTGTTCTTCGCCAGCTTCTTCATGCCAGAGCGTGCATATCTTCATCAATATATCAAACAATGGACGCAACACTGTTTTATTATTTTCATGCCCAAAATAGGAACCATCTTTTTTCAAACACTTCATTACAGCATCTGCCATTTTCTGCACATTATGAACATGATGCATGATCCCCATCCCAATCGCACTATCAAATAATTCTTTTTTGAATGGAAGATTCTCCACATCCGCAACGAAAAAATAATGCCTCTGCCTGAGTCCTTGAGGAATGCGACTTGTTGCTTTTTTTACCATCTCTCTTGAGATATCAACACCAATAACAACATATTCTTTATTCAAAAATGGCATACTCCCTAACCCTGTACCACAACCTACATCCAATATGCAAGATCTTTTTTTGATACGAGGAAACACCTCATCAAAAAACAAACTATAATACGCTCTCCAAAAATTCTGTGTTTCAAGAACATACTCGCTTGAGAATTCATTAAAAAATTTCATCTGTGCTTTTTTCTGTTTTGTTTCTTCATCTTCCCCATTTTTTTTGGAATATTTCACTTTCCACATCCGCATCTTTTTTTCATGTTTGTTGAAGAATATCACTTTTCTTGATTGATTTATTTCATCATTCAATAGCTCGAGAATTCCCTCTTCGCAGATATACCAGCTTTTGCACGCATTGCAGATTACGATTTTATCTTGTTTGTTAATCTCTTTTACTGTCCAACTCTCTCCTTTACATTTTGGACAAACCATCAACTTCAAAAAATTCCTCATTGCTCTCCCATTTTCGCGATTATTATTTTTCCAATATTAATCTGCGGCATTTTGTTCATTCCATCTTTTTCTTCGCTTGTTAAGACTTGTTCTGCAAAGTTCCCCTCGCTAGATCTATCTAAAAGAAGATATTCTTTCTCTTCAATAATTTTTTTCGCCGTTTCATTTTCGTATTTTGCGTATGACGCGCATATTAGCCTGACGAGCAACGCCATTAAAAGAATTACTATCATTCCTATCCTCATCGATACTTTTTTTTGCATCATACGAATTCTTTCTACTCATATTCCTACTAAGAATTTTACACCTGCAGCGTATTTTTTTATATCTTGCAGACTTCTCACTCTCTTCAGATGTTTCCAAAAGAATTTTGGTCTGAAGTAAAATTTTCGATAGGCTAAACGGCGTATTGCCTCAAGTTCTTCTTTATTTTTATACCCGTGTGGGACATAGACTGCATTGTGGACTGAATATTTATCAAAACTTTTGTCGAGCGTACCGAATTGATCTCCAGTTTTCCACATTTCTGTACTTGGGAATGGCGTATTCAACGTAAACTGTGCGTAGTCAAGATCGAGTTCTATTGCAAAATCGATTGTCTCTCTTGCTCTTTCAGGCGTTTCTCCCGGCAATCCCAGCACGAATGATCCTCGTGTTTCGATTCCCAATTCGTGTGACCATTTTACTGCCTCTGCAATTTTTTCTTTTGTCATCCCTTTCTTGATGGTGTCAAGCACTTCTTGATTTCCCGCCTCAATCCCGTAAAAAATATTCCAACAGCCAATTTCTTTTGCCTGTTTGAGGATATCGTACGTAATGTATTTCGCATATCCATAACACGACCAAAAAATATCTATCTTTTCTTTTTTCATTTCTTTCGCAAAATCAAGAATCCATCCCGTCAAAAACACGTCATCCCAAAAAGAGATTTCTTTAATTTTGTATTTATCCACAAGCATGCGAATTTCTTCAACTGCTCTTTGTGGCGACACTCTCCTAAAAACAGGCTTTAGATCTCCCGCTTCGAAACAAAATGTACACTGCGCCCATGGACAACCGCGTGCAGTCATCATGTTTGTTGCAGGTAATACTTTGTATTGATTTGGGAGCGGAATGTAGCGATCCATATCAAAGAATTCTCTTGATGGAATTGGGAGTTCGTTAAGATCTTTTATAATTGGTCGTGGACCATTCGTTATCACTTTTTTTTTGTTGTCTTTATACACTGTTCCTTTGATGCCTTTTAGCGATTTTCTTTTTTCTATCGCTTCTGCAAGTTCTCGAAATGTATATTCTGCTTCTCCGTAGACAACAACGTCTACACTCGGATGCTTTATTGTTTCCTGCGGGTATAATGAAGGATGAATGCCTCCGAACACCATAACAGTCTCATGGAATTCTTTTTTTAGTTCATCTGCCAGGATGTATGCTTTTTCTATTGTTGGCGTGATCGCCGACATAGCAATAATGCCTGGGTCAAAATGAGTCAGTTCTTTTTTTACGTCTTCTGTCGTATAATCATACACTGGGAGATCAAGAATTTTTATCTTGTGCCCAGCTTCTTTAAGAACGGTCGCAATATATGCTAAACCGAGAGGCGGAAGAAACCCTTTCTTGATTCCTCCTTTTGTCCCATATCTCTCCTCTATACTGTACGGTGGTGTTATAAAAGCGATGTTCATGATGTTTAAGCTTTCTGTTTCCTTTAAAATAGTTTCGGAGATCCATCTAAACAAATCTTTTTATAGCCCTTCGTACAAGAAAAAGGAATATGGAGCTGCTGAGAGAACGACAAAAAAAAGTCATTGAGTGGCTGCGACATCATCAAGGCTTGTTTATTATCCTTATCGCAACCATACTTCTTGTTATTAGAATCTATTATTTTGTTATCACTTTAGATCAACCTGCTTGGTGGGATGAAGGGGATTACTTGAACATTGCGCGACAATGGGCATTTGGGTCTCCTGCCTGGGATATCAATCCCTTACGTCCTCTTCTTTTTTCCTTTCTTGTTGCGATTCTTTTTAAAGTTGGTTTCGGAGAATTTTTTATCCGCCTGATTCCTTTCTTTGCTTCAATTATTAGCATTGTCCTGGTTTATTTTATTGGAAAAGATCTCTATGACCGGAGAATAGGTCTTGTGAGCGCATTCATGCTTGCTTCGTTTTGGTCATTTCTTTTTTTTAGTTATCGTATGCTGGTGGACGTTCCTGTCGCCATGTTGTGGCTGCTTGCCTTATTTTTCTTTATTCGAGGCTATGAGCTAAATAAACGTATTTTTTTATGGCTCTCGATTCCCACACTTGTCCTTGGGTTTCTCATGAAATATACTGGCGCACTCCTTGGCTTTATCTTACTCGCCTATCTTTTTGTTATTTATCGCTTGAAGCCCTTGAAGAATCGAAACCTTTGGATAAGCCTTGGCGCAGGAATTCTTGTCAGTCTTCCCTTTTTCTGGTATGAATGGAAAAAATTCGGTCATCCTCTCGCATTTTATATCAGCGCTATTGGCGGACGAGCGGCAAGTCCGCGCTCCGGCTGGCAAACACTTATTGACTACATCAAAACAACAATCCCCCATGTTGAAACCGCATTCCTTGTCTTGTTTTTTATTGGATTCGCTATTATTCTTTTTGAACTGATTATTGGTTTCGATCTCCTTTGGAAAAATAAAGAGCAAAAACTTCGAGCAAACTTCTTCTTGTTTCTTACCTTTCTTATTCCTTTTCTCTATATCGTCAGTTTAGGATATGGAGCGTATATTGAAGAACGATATCTTTTTATCATGTATCCTTTTATGTTTATTATCGCTGCGAAGGGATTATTTACTGTCACCGATTATATCAAAAAGTATAGCAAAATTATTGCGGTTCTTCTCATTATTGGAGTTTTAGCGTTTGGATTTTATGAAAACTTCGCACATGGAAACAAGCTCATCAAGCAGAAAAAAGTTTCCTTTATCCAAGTGAAAGAAGCAGCAGAATGGGTTCGTGATCACTCAGAAAAAGATGATATTATCTTTGTTCACCATACACAGGCAGAATTTCAATATGCATCAAACAGACAAGCCAGAAGTATTCCTGGAATTAATGAAACAGAGCTTATTCAAGCGATGAAAAAAATACGACCAAAATTTCTCGTGATGAATATTTTCGTTCCTGTTGCTGAAGGGCAAGAATGGAAAGTTCCTTTTCCCTATGCGCGAACTGATATTTTTAAACGAGAAATAAGCTACGCACCTTTTATCGATAAAGATAATACGTTGCCTATTCTTTCTGTTTTTTCCATTACGCCTGAATTTTATGAAGAGAAAAAGTAGTTATCTTTTGCATAGTGCACAAAGAACCACACAAGATTCTCCGATTCTCAATACAAAAAATCCCAGAGCAAGAATTGGATGTTTCAAAAAAAGCTTCCAGTTTTTCAGATATGCTTTCCGGATAAAGTGAAATTCCTGCTGTTGCGCCTTTGGATTTTTTGTAAAATATCGTCTGAGTGACAACGAATAATAATATCTTTTTTTCAAAAACTGTACGTAGGAGATATGCTCATCATAATGTAAGATAATTCCCGTACGCGCAAAAGAAGTAAATGCGGCAGCTCGATGATGCATATCCATGTCTTCTGGGCCAGTTAATTGTTCATCATATCCGTTCAATTGCAAAAAAAGCTTTCGAGTATAGAAACGAGCAGCTTCCGCCTCTCCACTGTCGCTGTAAGAAGTTTTTTCTAGAGCCTTGCATTTACTCCAAAATCCTCTTCCGATAAATATTTCTTTGACAATTACTGCTTGACAATCTTTATCTGCGCTTGCAACACTTGACGCGATAGCCTCTGGCCGCAATTCCATATCTGCATCAAGAAAAAAGAGATAAGCACCTTTTGCTTTTGCGGCGCCGAAATTGCGTTGTGCACTTCTCTCTGGCCCATGTTGATATATATTTTTTGTAAATAATTTTGAGATGGCAACTGTCTGATCTTTGCTATTGTTATCAACGACAATAATTTCGAGAGGTTTGTATGTTTGTTGTTTTATTGCGTGTAAACAGCGCGCGATATTTTTTTCTTCATTTTTAGTTGTGACAATCACACTTACCAATGGTTGATTCATCGCATGACCTCTTCAAACGCATGATATGCTTGCTCGACCGATATTTGATTTAAACAATACTTTTCCGTTTCTGCGTATTTGCAGACGAGATTTTCTCCAATGCGGTACGATTGGCAGTTTGTAACTGGTGACAGCACTTTTACTTTTTTGTGCTGGGGACGTGTCTTATGTGGATTCAGATGCCCAAGAATAATGACTGAAGGTATCTCATAGTAGGATGCAATGTGCATCAAACCAGTATCATTTGAAATAAATGATTTACATCGCTCAATCAATGCCGCGGTTTCAAATACTGTTGGTGTTCTGACAATACAAACCTTATTTCTCATTTGCTTTTGTATTTCCTCGCGTAATGGAAGCTCGCTGTCATCTCCAAACAAGAGGATTTTCGCCTTTTTCTTTTCTATAAGCATATCTGCAAATTCAGCAAATCTTTCTTTCGGCCACCGTTTGTTCGCCATACCCGCTAGCTCACTTGAACCAGGATGGATGCCAATGAGGAGATCTTTTTTATTGATATGATCTTCATCGAGATATTTCTGTGCGAACGCTTTCTCTTGTTGAGTCAAAGAGAAGTTTATTTTTCGCGAACATTTTTTTTTATCAATGCCAAGAAAAGTAAGAAGAAAAAGATTTTCATCGATGGTGTGATGGCTATAATTAATTGGAATACGATCTGTATGAAGAAAACTTAGAGAGGTAAATTGTTTAATTTCATAGATATGAGCTATTCTCTTTTTTGCTCCGATAAGGAACGAAATCACATTATGCTGATATCTATTTGCAGGATATGCGAGGACACTCAGATCGTATTTTTCGTGTCTCAGCTTGAAACAATACAAAACAGATCGAAGATTTCCAGATTTCATAAAAGGATAATACAAAATAGCATTAAGGTCTTTATTTCGCTGGAGAATTGCTTGAACTGGTTTATCCCGGACGAGTGCCGTGATTGTTGCTTCCGGGTATTCTTTTCGCAATGCGCGAATTGTTGGTGTAAAGAGCAGACTATCTCCAATGCCCGCCAACATCAATAACAGTATTTTTTTCATCGCTTGAATACCATATATTGCCCAATCGCCGCATATTTTAACCCTGAATTTCGCAGCGTATACAACGCATCTTCGGGAGTGCATACAATTGGCTCTCCATGAATATTGAATGAAGTATTTAGCAGCCCATATCGCCCTGTTTTTTTCGCATACTCCCGCAAGAGATCATAATATTCAGGATTCATTTCTTTTGTGACGAACTGCGGTCGCAATGTTTTATCTGCAGGATGAATCGCCGCTTTCAAATCTTTCTGCGCCAGAGGAGTGCTTTCAAACGTGACCGTCATAAAGAAAGGATTTATTTTATTTAATAATTCTGGGTGCTTGATGTATCTATACGCGTGTTCTGCAAGAATACTTGGAGCAAACGGCATCCAGAAATCGCGCATTTTGATCATACGATTAATCTCTTCAAGGACTTCTTCACGCGACGCATCTGCGAGAATACTTCGATTTCCCAGCGCACGGGCACCAAATTCCATTCTTCCCGCATATCGCGCAACCACCTGTCCTTTCGCAAGAAGCCTTGCTATTTCCTGATTGATCTCTTTTCCACGAAACCGATACGCGAATTCTGATTTTTTTATCGCTGCTTCAATTTCTTTGTTTGTAAATGACGGACCATAATAGAGATTCGTGATTGGTTTTATGGTTTTGAGCAATTCTTTATTAGTTATTTGCATCCCATAATAGCAACTTCCAATGGGAAGCGATTCATCGCCGCTACTGGGCATAATAAATATTTTTTCTACTTCTGGCAATTTGATGATTTCATAATTTGCTTTGACATTCATAAACACTCCGCCTGAGAGAATGATACTGTGGATTCCTGTTTTTACGATTGATTTTTTTACGAGTTCAACAAGCAAAACTTCTACAATTCTTTGTGCTGCCGCAGCAACGTAATCAAAGCGAACTCTCTTGCATATTTTTTCCAAAAGCGGCTCAAATTCGTGGCTATGCACTGCTGTTCGTATGCATAATTCATCATCGATCCAAATATATTTTCGAAACTCTTTATACAACTCTTCTGCTTGCCTTGAAAAAGAATACGGCGCAAGACCCATTACTTTGTATTCATGTTCTAACATTTTCATGCCAAGGTATGCTGTTATTGCGCTGTAAAAATGTCCAAGTGATTCTGCATAGCCAGAAGATGCAATTCTTTTGTATGTATCTGTTTCTTTATCGAAGATGCCGACAGTCGCGGAGAGCATATCGCCTTCTCCATCAACAGTAATAACTAAAAGTTTTTTTCCTTTGCTTGCATAAAGAATATCGCTTGAAAAAATTCCTGCATACGCATGTGTCAGATGATGCTCGCTTGAAATAATTTTGCTTTTATCGACGTTGAGGACATGACTCAAAAGGGCAACACGCTGCAGATGTGTTTTCTTTGCAAAAATTGGAGCCGCCATGTTGTAGAGGGCTGTATCAACTATTTTTACTTTTTTCAATTTTTTTCTTATCTTCGAGAGTGTTGAAAACCAGTTTTTTTGTATTACGTGTTCTGGAGACGCCTCTTTGAATCCATCTTCAGTCTGGAGCAATGGTGGTGTAATGCGGCTTGCGAGCACAACAAGATCCAGACGCGATGAAGGAATATGTGCTTCTTTGAGACAATACGCAATTGCTTCCTTCGGATATCCATATACATTTTTGACACGGGTAAATCTTTCTTCGCTTGCTGTCGCTATTATCTCTGCGTTTTTTGAGATCGCAGCGGTTGCATTATGGCCGAGCGTCATACTGAGGATATAGATATCTTGCGTCATGACATCCTCCGTGGAAAACGCTTTTATAAAGATTGTTCACTCTCTTTTCGCCAAGATTTTTGCTATTTTGTTGTATATTTGCACGATAAACTTCAGGGGAGAATAAAGCAATCGTAATCGCATCACGGATAACAACATCTCTAATGAAACTTTTCCAATTTTCAGATGAGAATGAGGATTGTCATGCCATTCTGTCGGGATTTCTTTGATATGATAACCGTGCCTCCGTAAGATGTACAGGAGGTCAATATCAAATCCCCATCGACTATGGCCGAGCTCGGATAAAATAGACTTTAATGGGGATTTTTTAAAGAGTTTTGCTCCTGTTTGCGTATCTTTATAGGGGAGCAGAAAAAGGATACGCACAAGAAGATTGAAGCATCGCGAGGCTATTCTCCGCTTTAGAGGCTGTTTTGGTGTCATAATAGCTCCTTTCATCCACCTGGAAGCAATAACACCATCCGCATCAGCAATCTGCCTATACAGCTCATAAAAAGCAGGTGGAGGAGTTGCACCATCCGCATCGACAAAGCCAATAAAATCAGCGTCAACAATCTGAAATGCTTTAATCAGCGCGTCACCTTTCGCATCGACTTTCCCAAGATTTCGATACTGCACTGTTTTGTGTTTCTTTGCATATTTTTGAACAACGAACACTGTATTATCCGTACATCCATTAATCGCTACAAACATTTCATATTCTTTTTTGAGCTGTTTATCAAAGTATGCTGTGTACTGTTCGAGCGTTTTAATAATACGCTTTTCTTCGTTATACGCTGGAATAATAATGGATAGTTTTACCATTTATATCACTTTTTTTGAAGGTACAAATAAAGGAATATGCATTATAAAGAGAACAACAATTACAGATACTATCACTATATTGAAGAGCATGATAATCTGCGCGAGCGATGTATGATACATATACACCAGCACTATCTGCGTTATATTTGCACAGAAGAGCAGCATAATGAACAGAAATTTATCAAGAGAAATCAAATAAAATGACATCAAGTAAAGGATTGAAATAAGTGACATGAATATTCCTATTTTTCCAACAAGCGGGATCATCGCAGCAAACGCATTACCAAAAAGAATACTTACCAATACCTGTGGGAAAAAGAGATATACACTCAGCGCAATACCTATACATATAACAATAACTAAAAGCGAATAATAAAATAAATGCACTGAAGACTTTCCTTGGGAATGATTTGCAGATACTTTTGGAAACATCACTTGCGCTATTGAAAGCGTACCAAAAAAAATTATCTTTCCCAGCAACGAGAGCGCTGAATAGATTCCTGCTTCTGTTTCACTGAAAAAATGCTTTACGAGGATTACATCTGCACTAAAAAATAGTGTGAGACTTACAATCATACAAAAAACTGGAATAGAATATATACAGATCCCTCTTGTTTTTGCTGGGACTGTTTCTTTCCTAAAAAATCTTTTTATGGGCATCCAAAAAAAAGCTATTATTATAACATATGCGAGGATGAGCGCTACTATTGCACCACCAACCCTGTGCCCTAAATACACTGCAAGCATTGCCAAAAGAAGCTTTGCAACTCCTTCAACAATATAATTAACGCTTAGATTCTTGAAATCCTGCACACCCTGCATCACCCCTCTCCCTATGGCAACGAGCAATATTACGAGAAAAAGAAATCCTGTTATAAAAACAAGTTTTTTTTCTATATGCAAATACTCCGCAGTCCATGGAATAAAAAGAGCATAGATTATTAACAGAAGAATGCCTCCTATACTGAGCAATCTTGTTGTTCTTTCGATGAGATATCTCACTTTTCCATCTTCTTTTTTTGCAGCGAGCGTTGCAGTAAATTTCGCAATACTTGTTTGTAATGTGTTGACCAACGACGCATTAAAAAAATAAAATCCCGCAAGCAATGTTCCAAGAATGCCGTAATCAACAACACCCAACAGCCTTCCCATCAACGCATGATACAAAAAACCAAGTATTCCCGCAAGAAATGAACCTATAAACAAAATGACGTTATCTTTTACAAAAGCACTTTTCGCTATTTTTTTTAACATGCTATTTCCATTAGACGATCCAGATTAATACCGCGAAGATCAACTCTATTCCTAATAACAAATATACTGCTTGTTTTTCCGTGTATTTTCCCCTCATAAATATATGCGGGAGGGAATATATTTTTTTATAGTGTGAATAAATTTTTCCGGCTTTTTCATACCCTACTGTTGTTTTTTTGAATTTTCCTCTCGACTTCAGAAAAAACTCAATTATGAATGGTATTGAGACAATCAACGTTGCCTTTTCAAGATCACCCACGATCGCAATGGTTGCCAGCGTTGCTCCAAGCAAATATGTCAGAGAATCACCTGGTAAAATTTTTGCAGGAACTTTGTTGTATAACCAGAATGCAATCAGCGCCCCGCATGTGACAAATGCAATCAACGCCGCTAAGTATCTTCCGTGAACATACGCATAGGTTCCGAGTGATGATAAATAGATTATTCCCAAACCTGCTTCAAGGCCGTTTAATCCCGCGAATAGATTCACCATATTTGCCGCGCCTACGACCCCTATTGGGACAAGCACGAGCGGATACAGAACTCCGAAATCGATACGGCCAAATAACGGAACAATCAAGCTCGATTGCCCTGCTTTTGCAACCATCAGAGGTACTGCAGCACCCAATGTCAGCAACGGTTTTTGCCATTGCCTCAGTCCCGCAGATTCTATTTTTGACTTGCGGATCAACAAATCATCGATAAATCCTATAAATGTTATTGCAAAGATTGTAATAATCGCAGCGAGGAGCAGTATTAATGTGCGTTCATTTAAAAATGCGTTTTTTGTTATCTGCGGCAAAAACGTCTGGAAAAAAATGAATATCATAAAACCCGCCACTACACCTCCTAATACTCCGACACCCCCTGATAGCGGAATGAGCGGCTTTCCTTCTTTATGCTGATCATGGACAACCATATCAATGCGCCGCAAATAACGAATGAGCCAAGGCAAGATCATTGCCGCTGCAACAAAACTTAACAAGCTGGATAAAACTACCAATAGATCAATCATCGTCAACATCTCTCTCTGGAGTTATAAAAAGTTTTCGACCTCATTTTTCCCCTTTTTTTCAGCATAATCTATTTAAATCTCTTTTGCATAGCTTTTCTTCCATGAAACAAGTTTTCAAAACCCCTGTAGGTAAAATCATTCTCCAGGAGATCTCTATTCCAACTGTGAAACCTGGTTTTGTGCTTGTCAAAACTCTTTACTCACTCATTAGTTCAGGCACAGAAACTCGCGCTATTGCTGAATCTGATGGATTTTTTACTGCCTTATTAAAGAAGGGAAAATCTTTTGTGAGCAAAAAACACACTTCACTCCATTCGCCCTTAGGTTACTGTGTTGTGGGCATCATTGTTGAATCAGATACACATCTTTCTAACTTCAAGAAAGGAGATCATGTTGTTTGTGCAGGACATGGCTATGCAGTTCATGCTGAATTTGTGTGTGTTCCTCAGAATCTTGTTTGTAAAATTCCTGCAGGAGTAGAACTTCGAGATGCAACATTTACCGCTATCGCCTCTATCGCCTTGCATTCATTGCGCCGTAGCCACGTACAACTTGGAGAAACTGCTCTCGTTGTAGGCTTAGGACTCACTGGGCAGCTCGCATCCCAACTTCTCCGACTGAGCGGATGCACTGTTTTAGGCATAGACCCTCACGACTATAAAATCTCTCTTGCACAACAGCTTGGTCTTGATTTTGCACTCCAAGGCAAGGACCATTTTCAACGTTCGATAATGGATTTAACGCAACAGCGCGGCGTTGATGCTGCAATCATCTGTACAGATATTTCCAGTAAAAAACAATTTGAAGAAATTGCGAGCGCCGTTCGAGATAAAGGAAGGATTGTTACCCTTGGGCATGTTCGAACTACTCTGCCATCGTCAATCCTCTTCCGCCGAGAGATTGATTTATTATCGTCTCGCTCCTTCGGACCAGGAAGATTTGATTCTGCCTATGAAGAACAAGGAGTGGATTATCCTTTCGGATATGTCCGCTGGACTGAAAAAAGAAATATGGAAGAGATTTTGCGACTTTTACAACGAAAACTCCTTCGTGTGCAACCCCTTATCACACATACATTTCCCTTTACTGATGCTCCTCAAGCCTATCAGATTCTCCTGAGCAAAAAACGGCCCATCGCACTCCTCCTTACATACCAATCTTAGATTACTTCTCTCTTTTCAGAATTCTCATC
>JBBSXE010000010.1:0-17875 GCA_038045925.1 Nanobdellota archaeon | reverse complement strand
TTTGCAGGAATAGCAAATGTTATAAACAAACAACTCTTATCTGTTTTTATGCCTCGAAAACAAATTCAAATTCTCCAAAAAAAGAAAGCAGCATTTTACAGTAATGCGAAGGAGAATAACAAAGGAGACTGGACAAAAACATCTTATGACGATTTTATGCATTCTCGCCAAGGATTTACGAAACAAAAACTTCTTTTGGTCATTCCAAATATTGTTGGAGATAAAATAGCGGCTACCGCTCCGCTTCCCGGGGTGGCTTACATCGCTGGTTTTGTGCGCGAGGCAGGACATGATGTCGCTGTTTTTGATATGCGTGTTGATCGCAAGATGGATCATCTTTTTAAAAAAATTCAAGAGCTTCAACCAGACTTTATTGGTTTAAGTTTTATGACTCAGCACGAGTTTGAGAAGATTTATGATTTTGTCGCACAGGTTCGAGAAAAAGTGCCAGACGCGAAGATTATTATTGGAGGGGCAGGAGCATCTGCTCTTTTTGATAAAGTTTTACGAGATACCACTGTTGACTATTGCATTACTCGCGAAGGTGAATACTCTCTTGTTGAGCTTATGGATGGTGTTCTTCCTCTTGATTCTGTCAGCGGTCTTATCTGGAAAAATGGCAGTGAACTTGTCCGCAACCAATTTCGAAAATTTGAGCTCGCTATTGATGATCTTCCCTTTCCCGCGTATGATCTGTTTCCTATGCAGTCCTATGTTGATCGTAAAATTCCTGTTGTTACATCACGCGGATGCCCTTATCTCTGCACGTTCTGTGCAAACAAAGCTTCCATGGGAGTTGCTTGGCGACCGCGAAGCCCTGAGAATATCCTCAAAGAGCTTACTTTTTGGCATGCTAAAGGATTCAGGCAGTTCCATTTTGTTGATGATAATTTTACTCTCGATATGCGCCGCGCAGAAAAAATTTGCGATCTTATTATTGCAAGCGGCATGAAGATACGATGGGATTTGCGCAACGGCATCCGTGTTGATAAAGTGAATGAACTTCTTCTGCAAAAGATGAAACAATCGGGTTGCTTCTATTTTGCTTTGGGTATTGAACATATTGATCAAGATGTCCTTGACAGAATGAAGAAAAATCTTAAAGCGGAAGTTATTGAACCAAGTGTGCAACTCGCAGAGAAAGTTGGTATTCCTTTTGGTGGATTCTTTATTGTTGGTTTGTTAGGAGACACGTACGAAAAATTCTTACGCGTCTATGACTTTGCTCGGCATCACAACTTTTCAGAAGTCCGTTTTTATAATCCTATGCCTTTCCCAGGAACAGAACTCTATGAAGAACTCGTTGAGAAAAAACTCCTCGTTGTTGAGCCTACAGAATATTTAAATCATAATTCTAAATTTAAAAATGAACCTGTGTTCGCGACGCCAGAATTTACGATTGCAGAACGAAAGAAAGCTTTAAAGATGGGTCAAAAACTCGTGATGGAGAAGTTTTTAAAAAAAGAATTTGGCACCGTTATCGGGTCTCTCGCCGTCTTTGCCTGGAATCTGAAATTTTTAAACTCTGTTTTACAGCCCGTTGGCATTACTGCATGGAAAATGATGCGCCGTCTTAAGCGGACTTATGTTTCAGTTGAACCTATTTGAAAAACACGATAAAGTATTTTCTTACAGAGATTAATTTGACATGAACGGGGAAATTGTTTGTATCTGTTATCGTACTATTTATGTTTGTATTCTTTTTTACTCAGGTAGAAGAATTATTGCCCAAGGAAATATAGCAGCAATGCGCTGAGTCAAAACACAAATATAATTGAACCGTTTTGTAGCGTAATTCCTGTGAAATAAACGATAGGATTTCAGACGACTCTCTTAATTTAAATTGATAATGCAACGCAAGCACTGATTTTACTGTACAAATTCTTCAATGGAATCGTTTGACATCAAATGAGCATAAACTGCCGTAATATTTTTCTGCTAACAATTTAAAAAATTCTTGAATAGAGATACAACTCTTCAGAGGGATTCAAAAATTATTGATGCGCTGAAACTAAGGCGCGATACATTGAATGGAGAGGTTTGCAAACACGTTTCCATGTAAAATAATTTCGCAATTTTTTAAGATTGCTCTTCGTCCGCAAGTATAATTTTTTTTCCATAAGCAGACGAATAATCGCATCGCAGCATGCTCTCCGATTTCCAGCAGAAAAAGTTAAACCAATATGCCGCTGTTTAACAAAAATCCCTAATTCTCCGACATTAGAAACAACAAGCGGAAGGCCACATCGAATAGCATCATAAAATTTCAAGCCAATAATGTTTTGATGATAGGTGAGTTGCGGCCGATAGTGCACAAAAAGAGTTGCATGCGAGTAATAATATCCCATAGATTCATAAGGAATTTCGTCAAGAAAATAAATAACATCTGAAATACCTAGATCAGAAGCAAGAATCTTGAGTTTTTTCGTTTCTCCATTGCCAATAATAAGGAGTCGTGTTAAGGGTAATTGATGGTGTACTTGTTGAAAACAATAGATAAGTTCATCTACGGCTTCAACATCACGAATACTTCCTGCATATAATAGGTAGGAGTATTTTTTTTCAAACTGGAATGATTTGTCTTTATTTTTTCGAATCGTTATGTTTGTCGCATTAGAAATAGGAATGATTGGTTTCTTAACCCCCTGTCCTTCTAATGTTTTTTTCCCAGATTCAGTCATGGTAACAACAAGATCGGATGCATTTAAGAGATTTATTTCTTTTTTGCGAAGATAGTTAAAAAACAATCGAGGAATTTTCTTATTTTCATAATCGGTAACGCTCAAAAGTTTATGTGCCTCAGCCACCCAAGGTATTCCAAATTTTTGTTTGATCTCTTTTCCCAAAATAAAAAGGTCAAAGGTTTGTCGTGTATGGATGAGATCTATTTTTTCTTTAGCAAGAATAGCGAATACATACCGTCTAAACGCATGTTCGCGAACAAAATGCCGTTTGGTAAATCGCTCGAGAAAAGAAGCAAGACGCGACGAGCGAATAGGAATACGATAAATTTTGCAATGAGGTAGTTGTTCTTCGGAATAAAACGCTCCGGGCACAATAATAACGATATGATTGCCATAACAATATAATCCTCTTGCAATACCATCTGTCCGAATACTCGCGCCGTTCGATTTTGGAAAATACGTTGTTGAAAGAATAGCGATGTTCATGAGCGTGAGTAACATTCAGCAAGCGCATTGGCAATTTGTGCTGAATAAAAAAGTGAAGTTTTATTTTTTCTTCGTTCTTTAATGTCGTGGATTACTCTTCTTTTAAGCCGCCACAATCGAGTTCTCAGAGAGTAATTTGTCGGAGAGATATAATTCCATTCAAAAAGCTCTCTCAGATAGCCAAAGAGAGAATCGAAAAAAGCTGGAGATTCATAGCGATTAAAAAGACCGTCATTTTTCTGAAGTTGTGTAAGATGATAGAGGCATATATTAGTTTCATGAATGTTCTGCATATTGGCAAGAATAAAAGCACTATACCCATAGAATCCAACAGATCCAACAGTAAAAATGACCTTTGAGTTTCTCCAGGGTGTGCGACGCCGAATCTGGGGGATCAGCCATTTTTGAGCCCGTTTAAGCGAAAACTGTGTATATCTATGCGTAGAAAAAGGATCCGCAAGCTGTAAATAAAAAAGAGTTAAGCTGTGATAATAAAGATCGCGGATATTCATATGATCTTCATAAGGAAATAATCGTTCTGTAGAGGTATAAGGATATGCTCCATCTTTAAATTGGTGGCGGATAGTGTTAAAAAGAGCACGATTCTGCGCTTCTTTCCAAAAAGAATTATTAGTGATCACATACATACGTTGAAAACAAGCCGCTGCAGTAGCGCTCATATTGAGCAAATCAACATAGTGATTATCTGACTTGATATAATATCCAGGCCGAAATTCTTTTTCAAGAATAAACATCAATCCTTTTTTTGCCGCCTCAAGATAGGCTGATTTTTTTGTCGATACATAACCTTCAAGTAAACTCCGGACAATAACTGCAGTAGATAGTGTGTTTTCATCCTCGGTAATAATCTCGGTAATTTCTTTCCAGCTCCCATTAGGATTTTGCTGTGTGATAATCCAATCCCACGCTTGCTTCGCAACATCGAGTTTGTTGAGAGCAAGAAAAAAACGTGCGATTTCACCTGCAGGTCGTGCGTCGATGATGTTATTAACGGGATCTTGAAATCCTCCTTCAGAAGTTTTGCATCTGAGAAAGCCTTCTGCCATGCGGCGCATCAGAGGTTCGAGAAGTTTATGGTTCATGAGGATAAATATGCGAGATGATTCAAAGATACTGGTTGTTTCTCTCGAAGACTATCCAATGCACGAAAACAAAAAACACTTGATCGTACAGCGTCAAGAAGAGAGATAGTTTCTGCTTCCTCTCCACGTAATTTTTTTGCCAGTGCTTGGAGCTGGAATCGATAGCCTTTGTCTGGTTCTGAAAGTTCCACAGGCGCTCTATCAAAACCATAAAACGCAATAGTCTGATAATTATCAAGAACAACAATTTTTCCATCCCAGTAGATTTCTATCCGCTCACGAGAAAGAAAAGAGTTGCCAAGCGCAGTATAAATCATCGTCGCAAGAGAGCCATCTGCAAAAGTCGTTTGCAGAGAAACATTGCTCTGATCGGTTATTTTCCCCTGAGACGTGCTTTGAGTCATGACTGTGGTTGGTTCAGCGCCGATAAGCCACGTGCAGACATCAACCATATGATTCGCAAGATGGAGAATTCTTCCGCCACCCTCATCCTGATCGACCCACGCGCGCTCTGCTTTGTTTTCATCATTAAAACGATAAATGATCATGAGTGGATGAGCTCTATCTTGAAGAGACTCTTTCGCCATTTTTGCAAGAGGAGAAAAACGTCGGTTAAGTCCAAGCGTAAAAAAGATGTTATTTTTCTTAATCTCCCTAATCATTTCTTTCAATTCGTTCTCATTCATCGCCATTGGCTTTTCAAGAAAAACATTTTTTTTTGCCTGTGCAGCTTGAATGGTTAGTGGCGCATGTAAGTTGTTTTTAGTAGCAATAAACACCAAGTCTATGTGAAGATCAGCAAGTAACGATAAAAAATCAGAGGTGCAATAATCTGCATGAAATTGCCGCGCGATATTTTTCGCTTGGAGAGGTGTTCTGCTGCAAACTGCGCGCAAATGATAGTCTTTAAGCTGAGTTAGGATAGGGAGCTGTACGTTTTTTGTAAAAACACCTAATCCAGCAACACCAACACAAAATACATTTTTTCGAAGGACTGGCTGGCGTAATTTCACTGTTTTGACAAGCGGTGAAGAGGACTTCGTCTGATAAGACAGTAAAATACCGTAAAACTTCCCAGTTTTTAACAGGTCAAATGCTCCACTTCCTTGTTTAAGAGGAAACTCCTTCGAAATAAGGTCGGCAAGAGTAAGGGAACCTGTTGAAAGAAGGTGAAGAAACTCCTCAGCATTTCTTTTCTCTGTCCAAGGAACATATCCAATTGGATAATTTATATTTTTTAATTCAAAAGCATTGTCATATCTTCCAGGTCCAGTTGAACGAGAAATCAAAACTTCAAGTTCTCTGCGGTAGAAAATAGAGTAAGGAATAGTGAGATCAACATTTCCGACAATAACAACGCGTCCGCGATCTCGACAGCTCAAGCCAAGCTGTTCCATCAAAAATAAAGAATTTTCTGTCGAACAGAGAATGATTGAGTCACATCCGCGTTCTTCTGTCGCTCGCAATACTTCTCCGGCAAAAGGTGAATCTACCTTGAGTAAAATGGTTTTCTCAATGCCTGCTTTTTTCGCAGTCGCAAGTTTTTCTTTAATAACATCAGCGCCAATGACTCGAACTCCTTGCGCCTTGAGAAGTCGACAAACGAGTTGTCCAATGAGCCCTAATCCAACAACAAGCACAGTATCGCCTAATTGAGTCCGAGTATTTCTTACAGCATGCAGAGCTATGCACCCTAACGTCGTAAATGCCGCATGGCGTGGATCCACAGAAGAAGGAACTTTTATAGTTAAGTTTTCTGGAACGCAAATAACCTCGGCATGCATCGCATGATCCGGTCCCATCGCCGCAACGATATCTCCTTTTTGTACGCTCGCTACATCGGAAGATGTATCCAAAACGACACCAACACAGCTATAACCCATCGCGGCAACTTCATCAAGTTTTCCACGAAAATTTGTATACATCGTCTTAAGATTTCTACTTGCAACTTTTTTTACTACGCGCATCAACATTTTTGGATTTCGTAAAGTTTTAGAGTAGCTACTCTGTGTTGTCGCTAATGAATGAAGTTCTGTTCCGGAGCTAATCAAAGAGTAGAGGGTTTGGACTAAAATCTTGCCCTTCTCAATTTGCGGTAGTGGCACTTCTTCAATAATAACATTTCCTGCACGATCGCGACAAAGTTGTTTCATAAGAAAAAATCTGTCTAAGATGTCTTATAAATGTAACGATTAATCATGAGCTAAAGCTGTTTTATAATCATCTAAGGAAATAAGAGTAATCTGTCCAATGCTGGTGAAAGGAAGACTTTGATAAAATTCACGTTCTTCCAAAGTCATGTTCTGTTCGGCAAAATTACCTCGACTATAAAAGTCAAGAAGAATATAGCCAGTCATATTTGTTGTAAAATGATCAATAACATCAAACGTAATATCATATGCATAATAAGGTTGTAAATATCGATATTCAGGTTTCACATAATCATAAAAAAGCAACGTGCTATTGGGCAGAGCATCATGGGCATACGTAAGAACATCAATTTTGCTTTTAAGAGGGATGCCATAAATGCCATCAGTCCCTCCTTTGTCTATGACTGCAACGTAAAAAAAGATGCTATACACAACATAAGCAAGAATAATCATCGCAATAAGAGAAGAACGAAGATATCGGTGTAACGGTGCTTTAATGAGAAAGAAAGCAAGAAGAAGAAATTGCGAAGGATAGGTAATAAATAAATAATGAGGTGAAACATTAGCTCCAGGAAGAATAGCCAAAAGTATAGGAAAAACAAACCATCCTAAAAGAAGAAATATCTTACGATAATCACGCGAAAAAAAAGACGATGGATACATCCGATAAAAGACAAACAGAATGCTTAAACCAAGAAGAAGAGAAATGATAATATCAAAAATGAGGAACATATTCTCAATAAAAGAATTGCTAAAAACATGGAAAGAACCGAGGAGATACGATCCAAAATAAGTTGTAGCGAGCATAAAAGGAATACCGACTGAATCTCTAAAATTTTCCAAGCGTGTGGCATCATATCGTGAAAGAAAAACAAAATCTAATGTTCGCGCAAGAGAATCATGTTGCGCGGTATAGATAATATAAGGAACAAAAAATAGTGATCCCACAACTAAAGCAATGAGAAAATATCTGGTAAGAAACAGAGAAGGGCGGAAGAGAATCAGAAAGATAAGAACAATAGGTAAAAGAAGCAAAGAAGAGAGATGAAAATGTAAAAGGGAAGCAAGGGAAACAGCAGTTAGGATAATATAGAAGTCTTTGTGATCAACAATGACTTTATGGAGAGAAAAATAAAGAAGAACGACAAAAGGAATAAGAAAACTTGGATTTGCAAAATTTAAGGAAACAAAAGCAAAAATCCAAGGGTTAAAAGAAAAAAATGCCGCAGAGAGAAGAGCGATATTTCGGCCATAGTAATGATTAACAAACAGATAAAAAAAGAAAATCCCTAATAAGCTAAAAAGAATAATAAGGGCAACAGCAGAATAAGGGTGTCGAAAAATAAACTGGGAAAATGCCAGGAAATAATAAAATAATGGCCCAAAAGATTGCTGCAATGAACTCGGATCAACTTCAGGAGAAAGGCCTTTAAGGCGAAGGGTATGTTGGTCAAGCATTTCATTGGCAAGAACAAGATCTCGAGCAGTCTCGTTCTCAAATTTTGCATAAGGAAGGAAGATGAGCCGCAAGATGAGGGCTAAAAGTAATAAAAAGAAAAAAATGCGATGTTCATAAAAAAAATGTTTGAGGCTACTCATGCTGAAAAGAGGCTTAAAGGAATTTTATAAAGGTTGCCAATGGAGACCTCAACCGGTGGCTTTTTAAACGCCTACCTTTTGCTAATTTCATGAGGAATTCACGAACACTTCTTAATGAACTTTGCTCAGAAAAACTTTTATCCAATTGGGTTACCCCCTATACTATTTTTTCATCAAGACGTAAAATAAACCTCGCTGTTCAAGATCTTCTTTCTCAGAGCTTATCGCATTTACCTCAACGTCAACTTTCTATTTTAGATGTTGGAACTTATTATGGCGGTATGATCTTTTATTTTCTTAATAAATATCCACACCTTACTTTTCATGGCATTGATGTTGACTCTCATAAGATCCACTATGCACAAGACCTCTTGAAAGAGATTAAGAATCCTGCATTACGACGAAACATCACTTTTTCCACCCACAATATTGAGGATCGACCTTTGGACTCTCGTTATGATGTTGTCCTCTGTGTGGAAACCATTGAGCATGTCCATCATGTTGATCGTGCTCTTGCCCATATCTACAAATCTTTGCAACCTGGCGGGTACTTTATTCTTTCAACACCTAACAAACAAAATTCCCTTAAGCGTTTCATTCCTTTTCGCAAAAAAGTAAAGACCCACATCGAAGAACAAGACCCTGTTAAAGAGGGATATGCAGTTGCAGAAAACCTTTTTGGCGTACATATCCCTAATGTGGATGGAGACCAACATTGGTCTGTTATGTCTCTCTGTGAGCTTTGCTCACATCTCAAACAAGCCGGGTTTGCTATAGAAAAAGTTCGCCGTGGTCCGCTTCTTTTTGGAGGCACTTTTTTTGATCAACATTCTTTTCTTTTCGCCTTACTCAATATTTTTGATGAATTTCTCAATTTTCTCCCTTTCTGGAAAACTTTCTCTTATGATTTTATTATTTTAGCAAAAAAACTCAAATAATTTTTTAATTAACACAATGATTTAAAAAGTCTTTTTTATTCCTTCTCTTTATGAACAAGACACTTCCAGAGACTCTTAGCAAACTTTTTTGCTGGATGCAGACAATGCGCATGGAACAAGGTTATTGGGGACCTGTTGTCCATTACTGGCAAGATTGCTTACACTTTTTAGGGCCGAGCCCAGATTGGAAATATGAAGGACTCATCGACGCTTTTTTGACCATTTACAAGAAAACAAAACAAGAGGAATTCTTACATCAAGCAATCCTTTGTGGCAATGATCTTCTTCGTCTTCAAGGAAAAAACAGCTGTTTTTTCAACTCTCATTTTGAGAATAATCCCTCACTGTACGACGGAAGCACACCCCATGAATCCTCTGTTTGCATTGGTCTATTAACTCTTGCGAAAAAACTGCGCGAAGATGGATTGGAATGGAAACCTTATTTCAACGCAGCACAGAAAAATATTGAGCAGTATCATTTTCGTGTTCTTTATGATTCTGATAAAAAAACATTTTTACAATATCGTCATGATCCAAAACCATGTCATGTACCAAATAAAATTGCAACGATTGTTGAGATGCTTTACTTGTATTATGATTTTACCCAAGAAAAATATCTTTTATCTGTTATTCAGCGAAGTATCAATTATATTATTTCCCATCAAGACCCCGCCTCTGGTGGCATCTATCAAACTGAATCAAAAAAGCATCTGATCACTTTCTATATCGCACGTTGTATTCCCGCCCTTATACTCCATTATGAGCGAACAAAAGATCAACAGGCGCTCGATTGTGCACTCTTTGCCAGGAAGTTCATTCTCTCGATGCGACTAAAACAAGGTGGATTTCGCTTTGGTTATCTTCTTGAAAATAGTTCTTGGACGCTGTATACTTATCCTATTTTTATCGCTGGAGCTGCAGATATTCTCCGCGCACTCTTTTTGCTTCGCACTTATGCTCCGTTTTCTTTTACAGACTTACACTGGCTTTTAGGACAGCAACATCGTTCAGGAGCATTTCCTACTAGTCTCGGAATGAACTACAAAAACACAACATTGCATTCTCCTGTTCGATCTAGTTGGCGAGATGTTTTGCCTGTTATTGGTTGGAATGATAAAGTCTTACGACTCTGCGCTCTGCTCCTGAAAGAGGGAGAAACGTTAGATCAGACTCACTTTTCAAAATTTAATATTACGTGCACTGATGGAATCTATCATGAAGACGTTCACTCCATTCGCATTGCTGGGAAAGAACCTTATTTTTTTCCTAAGAGGAAAACTTTCGCTCATGGATTTTTTTATCGCTCTTTTTTGTTATGGATTGCACGTAATCTCCCCCTATATCCGAGGCTTATACGACGAATATTCCGTTTTTTGTTGCGATGATCGCTTCCTTAATCCCTCTTGAGTCTGTGCCTGCCAAAATGTTCCCAAGGAAAGTTTTTTAAAAGGTATTCTCTAGAGATATACTATGAAACTTCTTTTTTTACGCCCATATCTCAACGGCGAAGGATATGAAGCTCCTTTAGGTTTGCTTTATTTGGCAGCCTATGTGAGAAAATACGTTAAAGGAGTAGAAGTCACTGTGCTTGATTTAGATATTCTGAAACTGAAAAAGAAAGGGGCAGCAGAAGAACTCAAAAAGATTGCACCTGATGTTGTTTGCGTTTCTGCATTTAGTTACAATCGGTTTGACGGATTTGAACTTGCACGGCTTTCAAAAGAAGTTGGTGCGTATGTTATCTTCGGCGGGCAACATACGACTTATATTGATGAGCCCACCCTTCGCCATTTTCCTTATATTGATCTTATTATTCGTGGAGAGGCAGAGATTACCTTTGCAGAGGTCATTCAACGATTACAGAACGGTAAAAAAATTACCGAGGACATTGACGGTATTTCCTATCTCTATAAAGAGAAATTCATTCGGACAAAAGACCGCGATTTTTTAGATGTGCAGACACTTCCCTGGCCCGCCTATGATCTCGTTCCGATGGAGAAGTATAAGTATTATGGGGTTATCGGTGGCAGAGGATGCCCTTATAACTGCAATTTTTGCGGTTCTCCAAGTTTTTGGAAGAGAAAATTACGTTTACGGCACGCAAACGACGTTGTTGATGAGATAGAGCACCTTATCAAAACATATGGCAAAAAGGTTGTTCACATGAAAGACGATGTTTTCACAGCGCATAAAATCTGGGCTGGAGAGATTTGTGATGAAATTATTAAAAGAAAATTGAATATTGAATGGGAGTGCTTAACGCGCGTGAATCTTGTTGATGACGCTATTCTTAAAAAAATGAAAACAGCCGGCTGCCGACTTATTGAGTATGGCATTGAGAGCGGCAATGAAGCATTGATGAAGTCCATCAATAAAGCAATTAACAAAGATACTGCACGGAAAGCAATTGCATCAACACGGGATAACGGCGTTCGCTACGGGACTTTTTTCATGATCGGACATCCTGGAGAAACAGCAGAAACACTCGAAGACACGTTTAATTTTGCATGGGAACTCCGCGGTGATGCTGTTACGTTTACACTTACTGATGCGATTCCCGGAACAGCCCTCTATGAACTCGCAAAACAAAAAAACTACCTTCCAAAAGATTTTGAGTGGCATAAAAACCAATTAAACTTAAGCGGTTATGCGGTCCCCCGGTTTATTCAACCTCACCTCTCTGAGGAAGAAATGCTCAGCTATTCCCGCAGATTCAAGATGCGCTTTGCATTTTACAAGCTTTTTGATATCCAATCTAAAGAAGACTTCAAGCTTCTTTTTTTCAACGAATATATCCCCTATGATTTTTCTTGGAAATCGAAACGAGATTTAGCTTTATTTTTCTCAGAAGCTCTTTCTGCAGCTTGCCGGCACTTTGGTTTTACGCAGAAAATAAAAGGAGTTGCACTTTTTCCGTTTTTTTGCGGAAGAATAGCGAAAGCACATGCAGTGCAAGCATACCGCAAATTCAGCAGCTTGCTTTTATCACGCGGAAGAATATCCCAAGAACTCAATCTTGTTGATTAAATTTTTTCATTTCTTCCTTTTCAGATTTTTCCAAAGAAATGCAGCAGACGGAGCTTCAACACCGCAATATATCCTCGATAGAGGTGACGCATACCGAGTTTTGAAGAGCCTTTTCTTCTTTCAATGAATGCGATAGGAATTTCAGCAATTTTAAATCCACTGAGATGAGCTTTATACAATATTTCTTGGACAATTTCTGGACCTTTTGCTCTTATTTTTTCTACATCAATGGTTTCAAGCACTTTTCTTCGATACGCCCTATATCCTGAATTGCAATCTCTTACGTTTACTCCCAACATCCAACGGATGTACATATTCGCTCCTTTTGTCAATAAGCGCCTTCTCAACGGACGGTCATTATCACTTCCTTCTTTTACCGCTCTTGATCCCAACACCATATCCGCTTCCTGAAGTTTATTTATTAACGCGGGAAGGTATTTTGGATCATGAGAAAAATCCGCATCCATTTCGACGATGTAATCAGCTCCACGCTCTAACGCATATTTAAAACCTTCAATGCCCGCACTTCCTCTTCCCCTTTGATTATTTCTACGAATGAGATGAATTCCTTTGTTCTTTTTTTGCAATTGTTCCACTAACTTCCATGTACCATCTGGGCTGTTATCATCAACAACAACTATTTCTAACTCTCTGCAATTCAGCTTTTGAATTTCTTTTATAAGGGAAACAATATTTACTGCTTCATTATATGTTGGTATGACGACGATAGTTTTCATTTTTGCGCAAGCGCCTCGATTATTTTTTTATTTGTGACATCCCAATTATATACATGCACGATTTCATTCCTATTTATTTTTCCCATTTCTTCACACTGTTTTTTATTTTTCAATAATTTTTGTGTGTATTTGGTCAACTCTTTGAGAAGATTTTCACTGCTGACAAGGTAGCCGTTTTTTCCATGTTTTACATATTTTTTGAGATTGCCGATATTACTCGCGATAATTGGTTTACCCGCCGCTTTGTATTCGTGAATCTTAATCGGAGAATAAAAGTATCCATATTTTTTAATCATTGGATGGCTTTCGTCGAATATCGCCAACGTTATTGTCGCTGTGTTTACGTATTGCGGCATCTGTTGGTAAGGGATTGCTCCTCCAAGAATAACATTTTTCGTTAGGTTGAGACGATGGATCATTTGTTTTGCCAATGCGTATTGATTTCCTGTTCCTACAAGAAGATACTTCACTTTCTTATCTTTTTTTATGACTTGCCGCGCTGAACGAATGATGATCGGCATGTGATGCCATGGCGCGAAGCTTCCACTGTAGAATACAACTTTTCCCTGTGTTAGTCCATACTTTTCTATGATTTCTCCCGCGCTTATTTTTGGAGTAAATTTTTCCGGATTTGCGCCATAATCAACAAGCAACGTATTTTTCTTTGCAATATGTTTAAAAAAGATTTCATCTGAACCCGTCACTATTGTCGCCTTTTCTGCAATCCATCTTCCCCACCATATTATCAAAGAACGAAATATACTGTAGCCTTCCCCCATACTTTCTAAAGGTTCATTTAATTCATATACAGATTTTCGATGAAACACGCGCGCAAACAAGATCGACCATCCTGCACCTATCCTTGCTCGTTCGTACACAACATCTACATTATACCATTGGATAAAAAAAGGCACGAGCATGATTGTCCAGAAGAGGTATGTTATGTTTTTTACAGCGCTGTTTGATCCTATTGGCACTCGATAGATTATCAGGTTTCCTTTTTTCTCTTTTCTCCGAAGGTTGTTTTGTTTTTTACTGAGAAGGATCACTCTATGGCCGAGTCGCGCAAATGATTCAATTGCTTCTTGCGCGTGTGTTGAGCCTCCATGCGTTCCAGGGATCGTTATTTCTGGCGCTACATAAAGAATTGTGTACTGAGGCATTGTCATTTTTCAAAAAGGTAAAGATATAAAGGTTACTCTCTTCTCTTCGCTTATGCCTATCCATCCTTTAAAACGGCTTGAAGATAAGACGAGAGATCTTGTCATGTACCTCGATTATTTTATGTATTTACTTCTTAATCCCTTTAAATTTAAGCCATTTCCAAAAAAAATCCAGCGTATTCTTGTTGTCGAACTGCTCAAAGTAGGAGATCTCCTCGTAGCAACACCAACTGTTCGTGCGTTGAAAGAAAAATGGAAAAACGCTGAAATTGATATGCTCGTTGCGCCAGAATGTGCTGAGCTCCTCAAAAGGAATACAGATGTTCATGAAAGTATTCCTTATACAACTTTTGAAAAAATACAAAAAAAACTGAAAGAGAAAAAATATAATCTTGCATTCATTCTCCATCCAGGTTCTCTAAAAATAAGCTGGTTGCTGTTCACCGCACGCATAAAATACAGAGTAGGTTGTACAAAATCAGGAATAATGTATGGCAAAGGATTTTTTCTGCACAAAAAGATACAACTAAACAACATATGGCAGCATAAAATTGAAGATAATCTTGATGTGGTCAGAGCGATTGGCGCAGATACAAAAAATAAAAGAATTGAGTTGCCTGTTGATCCTCTTGCAAAAAGAAAAATCCAAACACAATTGAAAAAATATGGGAAAATTATTTTTGGCATTCACGCACACTCTCAGCATCGATCACAACAATGGATTCCAGAGCGATTTGCGGCTGTTGCAGATAGGCTTGTCGAAAAGTACCAGTGCTTTATCGTCTTTACGGGAACAAAGAATGAACACGAATATATTGAGCATATCATTAAGCAGACCGCGCATAAAAAATCCATGATCAATTACGCAGGAAAAACAACGATGCAAGAATTTATCGCGCTGATTGATTCTTTAAAACTTCTTATCAGCATAGATACCGGAGCGATTCACATTGCGTCAGCACGAAATATTCCTACTGTCGCACTTTTCGGACCAACCATACCAACATTTTGGGGTCCTTCGCACGAAAGAAAACGTGTTATTTGGAAACAAGAAACTGCGTGCGTTGGTTGCAGAAAATATTACTGTGCGTTTGATAAGAATTATGAGTGCATGCGAGCTATCACTGTTGAAGATGTGCTGAGAGAAGTTGATTTATTGTTGAAGAAATAGCCGCAATTCTCGAAGAGTGCCTCGTCCGTTTTTTCTGTACGTAAACGCATGCACATGACTGCCAAGCATCAGAGAATTTTGTCTCCAGACTTCCCGGAAGAACAACACAAACACTTTTTTATTCCGCGCAGCAGCAATATGCGCTAATCCTGAGTCGACGCCAATAAATTCAGTACATTGATCGATTAAGGCTGCAGTGTGCAAAATGTTATCGGAGATATAGGTCGTAACCAGGGCAGGGTCATAATGAATTTCTTCTCGCGCATACGAATGTTTGTCATGAAACAGGAGAGAGTCATATCCCTTCAATTTCAAATAGTTGACAATGCGTTGTCCATCTGCAGCAGGCAATGATTTACTTGGCGCAGAGCCAGTGAAATGCAATCCGATCAGTTTTTTTGCAGAAAGATTTTTTTCCCTTAAAAAAAGCACCGCCCATGCACGGTCTTTTGCATGATAATTAATTGTGTAACTCGGTTTTCCATGGAGCGTTACGCCAAGTTCACGCGCAACACGAAAGGATTTATGTTTTTTGTATCCTGGAAGAGGGAGGTGCGCATAGATCTTTGCAGGCGTGAGAAACATCTTCACAACATACACATCCGTAAACTGATATTTTTCAACCGCACGCTGCACATCTTTTTTGATAACTTGTCTTTCTCGAAAAAAACGAAGAGGATTGCCATAATGAGGATTAAACGGAAGCGTTGAAAAGAGAAGATGATCAATAAGCTTATTGTATTTAAACAGATCATGATATAGAGGGTTATTGATCGTCATGACTGTAATTTTTATATTTGACGACTGCTGCTTCAGCGCTTCTATCGCCGGCAAAGCCATTAAACAGTCTCCAATACCATGGAGGAGTACAATAAGGACATTTCTGGCAGCCATAGAATTTTTCTCCATCAGTAAAGATTATAAAAGTTTGGATATTCATAGAAGGCATGATCGCCGTCGTCATTACTGCGTACAAAGAACCGAAAACCATTGGCAGAGCAATCGAAGCAATATTACGCAATAGAACAAAAGAACCTTATAAATTGATTGTTGTTGCTCCAGACAAAGAAACTGCCGCGGTTGTGAAGCGTTACAAACAGGTGAAGTATTTTAAAGATGCTGGTAAAGGAAAATCATATGCGCTCAATATGATTTTTCGAAAACTAAAAAGTAAGGTTCTCGTGCTTACCGATGGCGATGTTTTCATTGATCGTCACGCACTTCAACCTCTTTTTGACGCATTTCATGATCTCTCTGTTGGTTGTGTGAGTGGACGCCCTGTTGCAATGAACAAGCGAACTGCTTTTGTTGGTTATCTGAGCCATCTTCTTTTGGACGCTGGAGCGCACGCGATTCGAAAGAAACTCGATCGCGAAAGAAAATTTCTTGAATGCAGCGGATATCTTTTCGCGTTTCGACATAAACGTGCTCAAATACCAACTGATGTTGCTGAAGACGCTTATATTCCCTATCTTCTTTGGAAAAATGGATATTCTGTCAAATACGCAGAGCATGCAAAAGTTTTTGTTCAATATCCTGACAATCTCAAAGACTTTGTCAAGCAGCGTGTACGCACAGCAAAAAGTCATTCTCGCCTTCGAGCGTACGCGCCTGACTTTCCAACGGTGAAAAGCTTCTGGAATGAGGTTCGTTTTGGTTTTTTCCGAGTCTTTTCTTATCCGCTAACCCTCAAAGAATTCTTCTGGACATTGTCCATCTTTCCCATTCGCCTCTATATTTGGCTTCGCGTTTTTTTTGAAACGTACGTCTCTCAACATCGCTACCAAGACGCATGGGATCGTATCGAGAGCACAAAAACTTACTCTAAATCATCGTGATTATTCTTCTTTCTTGATGATATGTTCTTTTACTTTGAATTCTCCTTTTTTCGCAGAGATCATAACTTCATCATTGACTGTAAATCCCGTGATGTCTGCCACGTATTTTGGAAGCTTTATTATTCCATTTATAATATTTAAGCTGATAAGACTTTCACTTTCATTCTTTAGATCACGCACTATCTCTTGTATATTTGGCTTTTTTTGTTTTTCCACAGCAAACTGTTTTGTTCGTTCATACAGCATTTTTGCAATATTGTCCGCAACATCAATTTTTGTATACTTTGTTATTCCCGCAAGCCCAGGAGAAATATTCGCTTCTAGAACCGCAGGCCTTATTCCCTCAAGCACATCAACTGCGCAAATGTCCGCTCCTATCAACTTCGCAGTTTTTATCGAGATCTGCTCGACTTCAGGAGATGGTTTGTGCGGAACGCCTCTTCCTTTTGCGTGAATGTTTGCTCGTATCTCTTCTTTCGCAGCAAATCTTTTCATGCACGCCGCGATCTTTCCTCCAACAACAATTACACGAAGGTCACATGGAGTTTCATCTTTTGTTTCAATAAATTCTTGTATCAAGTACGGCTGTTTAAACAATTCGAGCGCGTCTATCATTGATTTTGCCGCAGCCTCTGACTCCGCGAACACGACACCTCGCCCAAGCCCTCCTTCAGGAATCTTTAAGATAATCGGATATTTGACTTCTCTGAGTAATTCTTTTGCCAAATCCGGCGTCGCTGCAAAATATGTATATGGCACCAGAATATTGTTTTTTTGTAGCTCTAACAGCGTTAGCAATTTATTATGCGCGAGCGCGAATGCTTGCGGCTGCAGCGGCATGTATACTTTATGGTGCAATGCCCGCGTCACTGATCTATTGAGCAGCGCATATTTGTATGATCCTCGCAAATAAATACAGTCATATTCCGGAAGCTCTTTTTGTTCATAATACACACGCAAGGAATCTTTATGGATATGA
>JBBSXE010000009.1:0-7013 GCA_038045925.1 Nanobdellota archaeon | reverse complement strand
GCTTATGGGGTTTGTTACACTATGAGCTCGTATCAAAAAAACCGATATGCCGTGCCGTTAGCACTCTTTGGATTGCTCGGCTGCCGTTCTTCGGAAAGTTTCCCGCCGCAACAACCCTCGCTAGAACAACGCTCTGCCATTGTCGCTTATATTGCATCGCCATCACCTGGCCCAGCAATACCTCCCGTCCCTGCAGCGTCTCAAGATCTTGTTTCACAAGTACAAGGCTATCTTACTGAGAGAAACACAACCGCTCAACTTCGCGCAGTCATGCCTGATCTTTATACAGCGAGTCTTCTTCCTTTACCACCACAAGTTGGAAATTTACGAAGCGGACTTTATGTTTGTTCTCCTGAACCTCTTTCAACAGTAGCACATAACGAAATTCGTGATTTACTCAAACATTATGGAGATGGCGCGCGCGCATACCGTGCTTATCTTGATGGAAAAACATTACATTTGGAGGAAATTCGCTGATGAAACAAGAAAATATTTTTCTTACCATTGTTCTTTTTCTCGTTACTTTTATCGGATTGTTTATCTTTGCAACATTCTCTTCTGCACAAACTGCGCCGAATCTTGTTTTGGTTGATAGAACGTTTGTTCCCTACACTTCTGCGGACTGCGGCAATATCAACACCGATTGTTTGCTTGCCGTGACGACGAGCATGCTGATCTCATTAAACCAATCAGGAGTTGTCGGTAATGAGACAAGATTTATCAGTCATTTGAAGGATGTTTTAAGCACATTTCCCGCTCCAGTGAACTATACGGGCGGATACTTTATCCATGAAGTCATGAATGCAACAACACGCATACTCCTATGAAACGCGCAACACGATCACAAGGCATAAGGAAAGCATTTTTGTATATTTTTCTCTTTTCTCTGCTCCCTCTTGTCGGCGCACAAAACGCGGGCTCGCAAAAACTAACGATTGAGTTGATTACTCCCTCTCCACAACCAACGCCAAATCAATACCAACAAAATGACCATATATTGATTACACATTCTGGAAAATTGCCGACAAAAGACGATCTCGTTGATGCTATGACCAAAGGAAAAAAAGTCGGCTTGAATATAGATCTTTCAACTGCGAACATGACGCTCAACCATATGATCCGCATCTTTAGCTTTAATACCACTGGAGTCAATATGTCTCAGACGAACAGAACTATCTACTGGTATGCCATTGGCATTTATGATCCCACCACAAATACGACGTTTATGACAACCTATCAGGACAACGGCAACAACGCGCTCATTTGGTACGGAGGTATGTGGACTCCTGTCCTGGAACAGTTTAATATGTTTACTTCACCACCTCCCTCTTCTGGAAGAACGCAAAAAATGATTCAGGCGCCGCAACGCATTTTTTTCTTCGATTAGATGGCGTATTCTGCTAACGTTCTTACGGGACCGAGCCTTCTTTGCTTCAAGCCTGGTTGTCTGCATTTATTCATCGTCGATTTAACCCCGACCAAGAATTGTTTAGAGGCACTGTTGTCTATGGGGAGGACGGCAGTTATATTTTGATCAACTCGTCGAATCTTATATCTTTGAGCCAAAGTTAGTAACGAACTCGAGTTACATGAAAATATCTCTCAAAACAAAATCCGAGATTGTTTATCCAAAACAGTAAATATTTCTTCTTTCGTTTTTGCTGCATTCAATCGCTCTCGCAATTTTGCTCCGCCAACGATGCCTTTGGTGAAGTACTGGCACATCTGCTTCAAACGGACAAAAGAACCGTTTTTATCGAGATCTGCATATTCCATACATAACTGTATCTTTTCTTCTGGCGTCTGTTCACGAATCTCTCCTGTTTTTTGATAGTGAAGAATATCAGCAAAGATTTTTGGATTGTGCATGGCTCCTCTGCCGATCATAACATAGTCACAGCCAGTTTCTTCCAGCATCGCAAGTGCTTTTTGCGGAGAGTCAACATCTCCATTGCCAATGACTGGAATTGAAACTGTTTCTTTCACTTGCTTAATGATGTTCCAATCTGCTTTTCCTCTGTAGTGCTGTTCTTGTGTACGCGCGTGCATGGTTATTGCTGAAGCTCCGGCTCCTTCTATAACACGAACCAATTCTAACGCTTCTACTTTTTTAAAGCCAGAACGCATTTTGACGGTGATGGGCTTTGGAATGTTAGCAACCAACGCTTGTATGAGATCTTGTATTTTTTCTTTTTCCTGCAACAATGCAGCGCCGTAGCCTTGCGCAACAATCTTTTTTGAGGGACAACCGAGATTGAGATCGATGACGTCGAAGTTTTTGTGCAACATCAACGCAGCTTCAACGAGGAGATCTGGATTTCTGCCAAACAACTGCAATCCTACTGGCTTATCTTCTTCATTTGTTTCCGCAAAACGGAGGCTTTTTTGATTTCCCCTGACTAACGCCAAGGCTGAAATCTGCTGCGTATACGCCATAGAGGCACCGTATTTACGGCAGAGCAGACGAAAAGGAAGATTTGTGACTGCTTCCAGAGGCGCCAATATAAACTTGTTTGTTAAAGATGGAAATGCTGGCATAAAACTTCTTTTTTTAGACGCTTTATAAGAAATACTGATTCTCGATAAATGGTTAACTTTTGACTAATCCTTATCGCGTATAGAAAGATTTATAGCTTATTTGCCATTATTAACTCCTGTATGGATAGAAGATCATTTTATATTTCATTGAGTATTCTGAGTTTTATCTTTGGTTTTTTCTTTTTATTTGATTCCCAGATGAGCATTACCGGAGCGATTATAGGAGTTTCAATTTTTCCTTCTTTTTCAACAATCTTCGGTTCTTTCTTTATGTTTGCAAGTATTATTTTATTCACTTTTTCATCAGGACTTGAAAAAATTGTTTTAACCAGTGCAATAAAGAAACAACCTTCTCTATTGCGGCTAACTCGCAACGCTGTTCAGGACCAAAATGTCGAAAGAGAAATTAATCATCTTATAAAAGAGTTCGTGAAGGGCAATTTTGAAGCCGGATTAGGACGCCCCGGACATATTCAAGGAACAGATATTTCCTATTTACGAGGAAGAAAAGGGGGAAGATTGTACTATCATAAAGTTGATGAGAACCGCTACGAAATTGTTTGTAAATCTGCGAAGGGAAGAAACGAAGATCAAGTGATAAACGCTTTAAGAGAGATTTATAGGCATTAGTCTAATTTGGTAAAATAAGTTTCAAGTTCAATATTTGCTATTAAATCATCGATGGTTAATTTTACGGTAGATTCGTCTAATGTTTGTACTACAATCATATTCGGCATACAAAAGTAAATCCCGTTTGCACATTCTCCGGTTCTTTTATTTTTCTCAGATACATAATCTAAAAAACCTCTTGTGAGAAAATTTGCACCGTATTGTTTGCCCTCTTGTGTAAACAGCCTCACTTCAGCTGCCATTCTATCTTGGGGAGTTGGCGGTTCAGTAACTACTTGCTCTATTCTAAAAGTATAACCCTGAAATCTTTCTTTCGATTCGTTGTCCATAATGTTACTACATACAAAACATTTATAAAACTTCCTATCTATAACTACTTAAAAGTAAAGAACCTATTATCTCGAGTTCTATTTTCATCTTGAGAAATAGTTTACTTCTTTGTAGTAGTTAAATATGGAAAGATTTATAAACGAGAAATAAGAAAAAAGATTCATGATTATCGACAAAAGACACTTAGATGATATTGCGCGAAGAATGGAGCTTATTCGATCTTCAAGACCGCAAGCAGATCTTGCCGCTGCAAAAAGGGGAGATGTTTTTGTCGAACAAGATGCGCATCATGATTATTCTATAAATTGTCTTCAAAGAGAATCTCTCGATCATTCTGCACAAATTGAGATTTCCTATTTAGACCAATATGATTCAACCATGCCAGAAAGGACTCGAAGAAGTCTCCGAAGGCGATCTGCACTAAGTAAGCGAACTCTTCGTGACGCGTGGCATTGGGGGCATACTCACTATAAAACTCTTGAAGAGCATTTTATTCAAACGTTAGCAGCAAAAATAGATCCTGAACTTTTTCCAGGAGAGATAGCACCATACCGAACAGATAATGTTCGCATACTTGGCGGTATTTACATTCCTCCACGAGCAGAGGAGGTGCCTAATGAGATATATCGACTTATTATTGGTATGGGCTCTCAACGTGAAATGCATCCTGTTGAAACGGCAGCATATCTCCATTTTCATGTTGTTCGGATTCACCCTTTTTCAGACACTAATGGAAGGACCTCGCGTATGCTACAAAATCTTCATCTTGCAATGCATGGTTACCCTCCTGCTATCATTCATCGTGCGGAAAAAACATTCTATAATCAGCTTCTTGAAGAAAGTATTGGCGCCTATAAAGAGCGTACTGCACAGGACTATCGATCTGATCTAAGAATATCTCTCGAAGAGCGCCGGTTTTTTGATTATATTGCTTCCAAAGTTACTACTAGTCTCGATACGGTTCTTGAGACTATTAACCAAAAAAGAAGGCATTAATTATCATTATCTATTGTTTTTCTAAGAACCTCTATTTTTCTCCATCCTCCCTTTATCTTTTTATTTCCATCCATAACAAAATATTGCACGTACTGCTCTGCAATTAAGAGTTTTTTATCAAAAACGGGAATTGCTAGGACTTCTGTTGATACGAGTTCTACAATGGGATAGGTTCCTAACGAAAGAATGCCTGATTTTTTGAATCCTGCTTCTCTTCCTAAGAGTAATAGCTGTTGCGCATGTTCAAGCGTTGCTGCCGCGACATGGAGGATGGGAGGCTCACTTATAAACAACAACTTCTTTTTTCCCTCATATGCTTTGGTTGCTTTCCAGATCTCTTTGGCAGTTGCTGGTGCGTGTGTTTTGATAAGCCCGCGAGTTCCCTGTTTCTTTTGCGCAGAAGATATTTCGAACAAACAGATTCTGCCTGAGCATGAGGATAACGTTGCAAAGGAGAGATTGCTATTGAGGAGTGCACAGAGTTTTTGTATGGGGAGATCGATTGCTCCTGCTCGCGAATAATCTGGCCGTGCAAGGCGCGTTTTTTTGTAGGTTGAAAAATCCATGTTCTTTGAAAAACGAAGTGTTCTTAAAAATGTTTTCTCTTGAGACCACTCCGATTCTTCACCACAGTTCTCCTATTTTCCATTCTTGGTATGTTTAAACGTTTTTATGTCGGAACTCAGCTTTTGCCGAGGAGATGAATCTTCTTGAATATCTATGTTGCAGACATTGTTTACTTCTCAAACACACCTGAAGTGTTTATAAACAATCAGGATTATAGATGGTGATATACAGATAATCAGCAAATTTCAAAAAAATGGAGGCATCCACATGAAAAACTCAATTGTGCATTTTGAGATACCCGCAGATGATGTGCAACGCGCAAAGAAATTCTACGAGAAGACATTTGGTTGGAAGGTCGAAAAATTCCCGCACTCGGGAGAAGAGGCTGGAGATGAATATTGGATGGTACACACAACAGAAGTAGGCAAAGACATGATGCCCACAAAGCCAGGCGCTATTAACGGTGGTCTTATGCAGCGCAAAAATCCTGGTCAGCCGTTCATGAACTACATTAATGTCGAGTCCATTGATGCCATGCTCAAAACCATTCAAGCAAACGGCGGAACAATTTGTTTACCCAAGCAGGAGATTGGCGGAGGCATGGGGTGGATTGCTGCATTTCAAGATCCCGAAGGCAATCTTATGGGGTTGCATCAGATGGCAAAGAAGCAAAAATAATTCTTTTTTATTTTTAATATGAGAAACTACTCCAAAGGCTTTTAAGCTCCCTACTCTCGATGTACGAGATGACACAACAACTCACTCCTGAAGCGAAAAAACGCCTTGAAGCCCAACATTATCGTATTGTCGGTAGCCATAGCGCAGTCAAGACCTGCGGCTGGACAAAGAGCATGCTGAAGGGAGAAGGCGGCTGCTATAAGTTAAAGTTCTACGGCATCCAAAGCCATCAATGTATGCAGATGACTCCTTCGGTGAGCTGTGCGAATCGTTGTACGTTCTGCTGGCGTGATTACAAAGCTCCTGTTGGCAAAGACTGGATGTGGGAGATGGATGATCCTGAAAAAATTCTTGAAGAAAGTTTGCATCACCATGAACGTCTGCTCGTGGGCATGAAGGGGCATCCGAAAGTGCGGGCAGCCTCGTATGCAGCATCGGAACAGGTCAAGCACGTTGCGCTCTCGCTGACGGGCGAGCCGATCAGCTATCCAAAGATCAATAAACTCATTCAGTTATTTCATCAGCGTGGCATTTCCACATTCTTAGTCACCAATGCGCAATTTCCTGAAGCAATGCAGAATCTTGCACCGATTACTCAACTTTACATCAGTGTTGATGCGCCGACAAAAGAACAATTGAAAACGATTGACGTTCCTCTCTTTCAGGATTATTGGGAGCGGTTAAACAAAAGTCTAGAATATCTTGCGGAGAAAAAACAACGCACCTGTATTCGTTTGACCATGGTAAAAAATTTAAACATGGAAAACTGCCCTGCGTATGCCGCGTTGATCCAGAAAGGAAAACCTGATTTTTTAGAGTTGAAGGCCTATATGCATATCGGTGCGTCACAAGAACGACTCCTGCGCGAACAGATGCCGTTGCATGAAGAGGTTGTTGCATTTGCGCACGAACTCATGGTTCATCTGCCCGAATACGAGATTGTTGCCGAACATATCAGCTCCCGCATTGTCCTGTGCGCAAAAAAATCTTTCAAACATTCTGATGGCTGGCACACGTGGATTGATTTTGAAAAATTTAATGAACTCGCTTTAACGGGAAAACCGTTTTGCACCGAGGATTACTTGAAAAAACCGCCTGCTGGCTTAACCGGGATGAGCGGCAAAGGAACGCTTGACAGAAAAGATCCGAAGTTTCGACACGGAAAAACACTGCGCGAGTTACGTATGAGAAATCCTGTGAATGAGAAAACAGAAGAATTGGTATTTGTTTAGCTGATTTCTGAGATTTTCTTTGATTTGTATTCTGCATCACCA
>JBBSXE010000008.1:0-3843 GCA_038045925.1 Nanobdellota archaeon | reverse complement strand
AAAAATCAAAAAACCGTAATCACTTCCTAGAAATTAATTCGACTCGGAGATACTGTTCTTTTTTCACTGAAAAATAAAAAGAATTTCTTTAAATATGCTCAAAAGGAGAAGAATCGCATGCTCTCATTGCTCCGGCAGGAATTGAAAAAAAGCGCAAATCCTCAAAAAGCGCAAATCCTCTCTGGCTTCTTCAAGACAGGCAGAGGCGAATATGGCGAAGGAGACCAATTTCTCGGTATTACCGTTCCAGACTCGCGAAAGATAGCGAAAAAATACAGTCAATTATCGTTCAAGAACATTGAGGAATTGTTAAAAAGCAACATCCACGAAGAGCGATTAGTTGCATTGCTCATTCTCGTCCACCAATATCAAACAACAAAACATAAGGAGATTGTTTCATTTTATCTCGCAAACACAAGCTATGTTAATAATTGGGATTTAGTTGATCTCACCGCGCCAAAAATCCTCGGCTCATATCTCTTGCATAATCCAAAGGAAAAGAATATTCTTGTTCAATTAGCGCAATCGCAGAATCTCTGGAAAAAAAGAATCGCCATCGTCGCGACATATGAACTCATCAGGCATAATCAGTTTGAAGAAACACTCAGCATTGCGGAATATTTATTAAAAGATGCACACGACTTGATTCATAAGGCAGTTGGCTGGATGCTTCGCGAAGTGGGAAAGAGAAATCAGGCGGTTGAAGAATCATTTTTGGAGAAACATTACAGAACAATGCCAAGAACGATGTTGAGATATGCGATTGAACGGTTTTCAGAAGAAAAAAGAAAACAGTATCTGCAAAAATAAACAAAAGGTAAATTACTCATTCGCGTAGAATGTTTATGAGAGAGGCACCGGTGGTGGTCCGCATTTGCAATTACTTAAACAAGATCCCCAATAACTACCAACACGACACATGCTGTTTGGTTGTCCATTCGGAGGCTCGCAGACTTCTTTTCGCGACGAAAGAAGTTGCACAATGCCATCGCCACAGGTAGTGAGTTTACAGCTATTGCTGCAGTCATCAATATCTATGTTGTTGCCATCATCGCATTCCTCTCCAGGTTCAATCCTTCCATTTGGGCAGCCAACAGGCCGTGGAGTAATAGGTCCTTTTACTGCAGGCGTTGGAGTGACAGGATTCACATTTAAGCCATTGTTGCCGCCGGTCGTCGGGCCATTCGCATTCACCGGAGTTCCTGGCTTTGTCGTTGCAGCACCGCCATTATTGCGCGCGGCGCAGAATGTTGGCCCCATATTTTCAAGCGTATAGAGCTCTTCGAGGTGGAACATCTGTGGATAGCGTTTCCCCCAAAGGTTGATATACATTCTTCCGTCAGTATCCCACATCAATTTGAAGTTATAAGGCTGGCCATAGTAAGGGTCGTATGCTTGAATATCCTGCTGTTGAGCTCCTGCTTGATTTTTGTAAGGGTTAAGGCCAATTGCAGTGGGTTGAAGCATGTGCGCTGCTTGAGCAACATTGTTTGCGTCATAAGCGACGCCGCCAAGTCCAATACCGCCGCCATTTTTATTCGCATTGATAGTCTTCATTGATTGTATAATGTCATTCGCATTGAAATTGTACGGTCGATAGATGATGACTTCAACATTATCAAATGTTTGTTTTGTCGGTGTTGGCAAGACGAGCACCGGCGGATCTGCGTATTGATTAATGCGTTTGATAGTGATACGATAGCAGTTAAGAAGGTCTTTATTCAAGATAGCGATTGCTGCGGCGATGTGCTCGTCGAATTTCCCTCCATTTGCGGCGGATAATTGCACTGCTTTGGCACATTGATTGATGACGCCAGTTCGTGTTTCCTTGTTGCCGTTCGCATCAAGAATATTGGAGCTAAGGACGGATGCACTCATCGTTGCAACGCCGCAGCCGCTTACTTGAAAACCTGCTTCCTGGGACGAAACGGTAATAGGGTTATTGACAATAAGGCCATATGATCCGCCCTGCTGTGATCCTTGAGTAGGAGGCGTGGAGACAACACACACGTCGCCGTCATTCGCATTGACAGAAGAAAGATGAAGCAAAGGAAAAAAAACGATAAAGAAAATAAACATGCAATGGTGTATGTGTTTCATAAAATTCCCTCCATTCAGCGTAGAATCGCCTCTAATGTTTCTCCATCATAAAGAAAACTTCGCACAGGCGGCTTTTGTTTTCCACGAACATGATCATATCCTCCTGCAGTCTTTTTTGCTTCTGCTTCAGTGTAATTTTTAAGAGGAATGCAATAAACAATTGTATCTGGAAAAAGACCTCGTGCCGAAGCCGTTGTAGCGAGTGAACAATCCCGTGTCGTGCCGACGATTTCGATAGAAGAATAGTTTTGACCAAAAAAATCGAGAAATGAAATCGCAGCCCGCAGAGATTTTTTTCTGTCAGAATCTGTCGTTGCTTGGAGTTCTTGCTGTAAGAGGACATAAGAAGGCTGTTGGATGGAATTTTTTTTATTGAAAGGGCCAGGCATTGCATCCCGTCGATCATACACGAGCAGGCACGCTTCTTTTGATGTCTGTTTCTGTGCTTGCTGTTGCGCTAAAGGATACTGCTGTTGAGAATCGCTCGAACATCCGCCAAGCCCAAGTGCTGCATAAATGCCTAATGCAAAAGATGTTAATCGCGATGGTTGTCGATGGTAAGAAGATCCATAGGTTCTCTGTCCTTCCTGAGATAGTTGATAAGTCATGATAGGTGCTCAGTTGGAATACTTTTTACTATGTTGAAGGAGTATATAAATCTTTGGAACAAATAAAAATGAGCAGGAGAAATCTTTATAAATTAACAATTGTTAACTTTATGCAATGAAACAGCAATTCCTCTACCCACAAGAAATAGAAGTATTCTATATTATTCCTGCAGTCAAACGGGAATTAGCAACAGCGTTCAAAGAGCAAGGCAAAAAACAAAAAGACATTGCAAAGTTATTGCATACAGAAGAAGCAACCATCAGTCAATACATGCATAATAAGCGGGGAAGCCACATCAAGTTTCCAGCAGTGTTCAAGGCAGAAGTAAAAAAATCAATGGCAAAAATCCATGATGAAATTTCCCTCTTAAAAGAAACGCAATATCTATTGAAATATGTTCGTACCTCAGGAATTCTCTGTCAAGCGCATAAACAATTTTCTCCAGTTCCAAATAAATGCCACGTCGGATTAACCGGCTGTTTCACGGAGTAAACGTATGAAATCAAACCAACAATCACAAACAGTAGCGATCGATCGTAGTGTGTACGACGAAGCAGCTTCCATTACAAACGAGTATGTGGCAAAGCTGGGATTAACCGAAGAATTAGTGCGCTTTATTTCCAAAGACAAAAACGAGCCGGAGTGGATGCTCCAAAAGCGTTTGCAGGGATTAAAACTGTTTCAAGCAACAAAAATTCCAACATGGGGTCCCGATCTCAGCAAACTGAATTTAGACAACATCACGTACTATGTCAAGCCGGGAATGAAGGAGGCAACAAAATGGGAAGATGTTCCTGAGGAAATTCGACGGACTGCGGAAAAGCTCGGCATTCCAGAAGCGGAAAAAACAGCGTTGGGTGGAGCTGGTTACCAAATGGACTCGAATATGGCATACCATCATTTGATGCAAGAGTTAAAAGATCAAGGCGTCGTTTTTGAAAATATGGATGTCGCGGTGCAACAATATCCAGAGTTAGTAAAAAAATATTTCATGACATCCTGTATTCCAGTTAACGATCATAAATTTATTATGCTGCATGCCTCAGTTTGGTCAGGCGGAACATTTATCTATATTCCAGAAGGAGTTAAAGTAAAAATTCCGTTGCAAGCATATTTCAGAATGAATGCGTTGAA
>JBBSXE010000007.1:0-5690 GCA_038045925.1 Nanobdellota archaeon | reverse complement strand
TGACTTTTCAGGCAAATTAATTATAACTTAAAATTTGCAAGAAAAAGCCTATTAGAATGAACAACAATCCAACAAAATTCCATTGATGGTTTGGAGGAATGAGTCCTTCTCTTACCACCTTATGTTTCCATTTTATTTCCCATTTTAATGTTTGAGTATTTCTCCATATAGGACACCAACCCATCCACCAATATCTTTTCCACCAATATCTTTTCCACCAGTCTCTTTGCCTAACTCTTTGGTGTTGATAATCAATGATAGCCACTAAAGTCAATATCGAAACCCCAATCATATCAAAGATTAAACCCAAGACTATAAAGTTCATAATTCGATGACGCTTACTTCTTCAACCCTTTCTTAATCAGATCAATGACAGTCTTATTATTGTTATCAAAGCCTTTATCGATCTTATATTTTAACACCTCATTCCAGAGAGTATCTTCACAGTCAAGTATTAACTTTTTTGCCATGTATCAATAAATGTTAATAGTTATTTATAAAGACTTCTATAGTTGGTAATTGTTCAGTATCTTGAAGCAAGAAACCTTTTTTTAGGCGTTTACAGCCCTTCTCTTTTCATGTTACAACTTTGCGCGCAACGTAGTTGTTATAAGCAACCGATACGTGTTTTCGCATTCCGGAAAGGCTGGAGACTCGTTTTAACTCATGATGACTTCAGAAAGCTGAATAATTACGTTAGCATCAAGGATAAAAAAGATGAAAGAAAATAGCCCCGGGCAGATTCGAACTGCCGTTTATGCCTCCAAAGGGCATCGTCTAAAGTCTTTTGCTGGTTTTTACCAAGACAAAAATTGACCACTGGACCACGGGGCTATATGAATAAGAACTGGAGAATCTATGTCTTTTAAATATTGTGATAATCTCATTTCTGTTTATATCTTCCCCGTCGCTCAACTTTTTCGAGTCGTTGAATAACAGCGCGATGTTCTGGGTAAGAGCTATACCCTTCGAGCACAGAGGCAAACGCTGCTGCTGAAAGAGAAAAATGTTTGCTCATCAATGCGTGTTTAAGAAGATGTAGATCAACCGCCTTATCTTCAGGTTTAAGGGAAATAAATCCAAGCCCGAAATCAATGAGATAAGGAGTATTATTGTGCATAAGAATATTCGAGGTAGTGAGATCGCCATGAATAATGTTCTGCTGATGCAGTTGTGCGATATGTTTTCCCAGCTGAAGAAGAAAGTTGTGCCGTTCTTGAGAGGAAAAAGTACTGAGAACATCCTTGAGCAGCTTGCCGTCGAGGTATTCCAATGTCAAAGTCATAGTATGTTCATCAACTGCCAGAAGTTTCGGCGCAATGCCTGCGGCTTTCTGTAAAAGTTTTGCTTCACTTCTCGTCCGTTGCTTCCGAAGTTGAAGATCAAGACCAGGAAGTCGATAGGATTTTGCAATACGTTGTTTCAGAATTCGTTCTCCATCCTGATAGATGCGTGCTTCCGCTCCTTGACTGATCAATTTCATTGCCAATTATTCGCTCCTGCATCGCGCGCAAAAATAATCGCTCAATTCTTCCGCGCTCGTCGCAAGTTCATAATGTTGTCCGCAACTCTCACAGATGACAAGCATATCCTCACCTCTCATCACTAAAAAAGAGTGAGAAAGATTTATAAGGATTTACAAAGTAGAAAATATATTCAAAATATAGTGTATAAACAAAGTAGGGGGTAGAAAAATGAATGACGAAGAAGAATTTCCAAACGATCAAGAAGACGATGTTATTCTAAGAAAAGGGGATCTAAGCAGGCATGCCACTATAAGAACATCCTACAATAGTGCAGCGAGAAGTGAGGAAGGAAGAGGAAAAGAACAGCAAAATTTAGGATATATACCTCAATTAACTGAAACTATTGCTTTTGATGGAATACAACGAGAACATGGAATGCATCTAGAAGCACATCCAAGAGATAGTGAAGGACATCTATATAAATCAACAATAGAGCAAGTGCAGCCTAATGAAGGAAGAAGATTAAGGGCGCAAGGTATAGAAGATAAATTTTAAGGTTATTTCGTTTTCATTTTTCCGAATTGCTTCATCAGCTTTTCGGGGTTTTTTCCCTTCATCATCTTAAACATTTTTTTGCTTTGCTGATATTGTTTTAAAAGTTCACGAACATCTTTCACTGCAACACCTGCTCCTTGTGCTATCCGTTCGATACGTGTTCGGGTAAGTAGTTCAGGTTGTTCTAGTTCTTCTTTTGTGCAGCTGTTCATGATATGTTTCCATGTCTCCAACTTATCTTCTTGCACAGACAGCATCTCTTTCGGGATCTGCATGCCGCCCATGCCGGGAATCAAATCCATAATTTTGTGCAAAGGTCCTAATTTTTTCATCGATTGTAGCTGTTCATAAAGATCAAGAAAATTAAAGTCTCCTTCTAGCATGCGCTTACTTAAATCTTCAGCAGTTGTTTCATCCAAAGATACTTTCGCTTTCTCAAGCAACGCTTCCAAATCTCCCATACCGAGAAGTCTGCCGACAAACCCCGTCGGATTAAATTCTTCCAGATCATCAACTTTCTCTCCAACGCCGATAAAGACAAGAGGAGCGCCAGTTGCTGCGCATGCGCTTAAGCTTCCTCCTCCTTTCGCGGTGCCGTCAAGTTTTGTCACAATAATGCCGGTAACGCCGCAGGATTGGTGAAACTGTTTTGCCTGTTGCTGCGCTGCCTGCCCGATATCCGCGCTCAGCACAAGAAAATTTTCATCTGCCTGCACGATTTTATGAATCGCTTCAATCTCGCGAATAAGATCCTCGTTAAGCGCGTCCCGCCCAGCAGTATCGATAATGAGTAAGTCATATTGGGAAAAAGATTTGCTGTGCTGTTTCCAGATGGTAAGAGGATTTTTCTCCTTCAGATTGATGTAACAGGGAATATGCAATTGGTCTGCGAGCTGTTGCAGTTGTTGCGGAGCTGCAGGGCGATGAACATCTAATCCCACAAGAGCGACCTTGAATCCTCGCTGTGTGTAATATTTTGCCAATTTTGCAGCGCTCGTCGTTTTTCCAGAACCAAACAAACCGATCATCATGATCTTAAACGGTTTGTGTTTCGAAGGAAGTGCGATCACTTTTTTTTCTTTGCCAAAAAAGCGGACAAGCTCTTCATAGACAATGGTCACAAGATGTTCGCGTTGTGTAATGGTTCCAGAAGTCTTTTCTGCGAGCGCCCGCTCCTTGATTTTTTTTGTAAGCTCGAAGACAAGCTGCACATTGACGTCTGCCTGCAAAAGTGCGCGTTGGATGTCACGGAGAAGTTCATCGAGCAGACGTTCATTCACAAAAAGTGCGTTTGCTATTTTTTTCAGAGTATTCTTCAAAGAGCTGCTGAGGGTGTCAAGCATAAGGATACGTGGGAGAAAGAATGTTTATAAAGATTATGAGCTCAAAATGAAAAAAGAACGTTAGATAGTGAATCCCCCAATATAATCATAATCGATAAGTGAAGTATCAAAAACTAAATCAAAAGTAGATGACGGGCTCGAAGCAACAGTAATAAACAAGCGAGCGGTCTGCCAGCTTCCGCCGGTGCAAGTAAGAGTACCGAGCACAGTTGAAGCTCCCTCGCGCAGAAGAGAGATGGTGCCGTCAGAAGAGCAGAAAAAACTGAGCGTCAAAAAATCTCCTTGGCGCAGAGTATTGGTGAAAGAAAGATGAACGAGCTCAGTTGGAGAAAATGAAGAATAATACCCGTCATCCTTGGCGACGTTCGTCGTAACTTCTTCGAGATAAGTATGTGTTGCTTGTGCATAGCGCTCCGCAGAAAGAAGCGGATTGAACGTGCCGCAGAAATTGCTTGCGGGATATGAGTAAAAAAGTATCGGCGGATTTGAAATTTCATTATTTTTTTGTAATTGCAAAGAATAAGGAACACTATTTAATTTTGGAGGCAAATCGTTGGTTGTTGCGGTAAATTGTAACGTATACCGATTCACAAAGGTAACGAGATTCGAAGGATAAGGAACGCCGTCTTTCAAGAGTTGTGTCGTCGCATCAATTTCATCGCCGAGAAGCGTGATCTGCATAGGCAGTTGTGTTGGGCTCACGCAGAAAGGCATTGTAGAGAAAAGAGCCAATCCTTCACCAATACGAACAAGATATTGGTTCAAGGCGGTAACGGAGATAAATTGTCTTCCTGTAGACGTTAAAAAACTCCCAACAACTTGAGGTCTCGTTTCACGTATAAGGGGAGTTTGACCTTGGTGCGTATCGCTTTTGATAGAGAGAACATTCCCCTTCACAACAGCTCCAGTAATGCCATTTGGTATCTCAACAACAACAGTTTGTTTATTTCCAGCCCCAAGTTGATTGACATCCTCTGCTGCGGAAGTAAGCTCAAAAAGAATATTGCCAGATTGCAGAAGGCGATAGTTTTCATAGCTGATTTGCAGTCCATAGTAGATCACGGGCAAAATAAAGAGGAGAATGAGGAGTGTAAGAAAAATATATTCTGTATTCAGCTGTGCATGCCGGGAGTTTGGTGTATGCAGCATAAGAAGAAAGTATTAAGAAGATGGGAAGAAGAGTGATGGTCGAAATGATTGATAATGTGCAGTCCCTCGCTCTGAAATAGAGAGCGTTTTTCTTCCTCTTCCTCCAGTGTCATCGACGATTTTCATGCCTCCGCTGATGCAATTAAGATGGCGCGGATCGAGATCTTTAGGCACTTGTTGTTTAACCCACGTCAGAGGGCATGTACTAACGGACTTGAAGGTATCTGAACAATCAGGATCTGGCAAACAGATAAATAATCGAACTCCGTCTTCTGCGGCCATGCAAGCAGTAATTCCTTCTTTTGTGCAGTCTAACTGAGAAACGCGGTTCACATCACTAGTATCTTGTATTCCTCGAATTGATCTACAAAGTACGTCGACATCGAGGGAGTCAACAACGCCATCGTCAGTAATATCAGATGTTTCATCAAAAAGAGTTTGAGGCTGGTTAAATTGAAGAGGAATACGCTGGCTGTTTGTGTATCTGCTTATTCGTCCCAGGCGCAGTTGAAGTTCATAACAATCATTTTTATTGACAATACCATCACCATCAACATCTCCTTTTCCGTTCGCAAAAAGATTCAAACGATTGACTGTGTGGACTTGTCTGCTTCCAGAGCCAAAAAAGAAACGATTGGGAGATAAAAAATTAGTGCGTGCGAAAGAAATGCCTTCTTCAGAATTCTTGATGTGTTTTTCACCCGTAGCGCTTTCTCTCCAAAATGACCCTGTAATTGTTGCTGAAGAAAAAAAACTAACAAGAAGAAGCAAAAGTGTAAGCATAAGTATCATGCTGTTTTTCATGTTTTTTTCCGAATGATAGTGAATGTCTTGTATCCTTATAAATGTTGTTGTGGATTATGGTTGCAAGATGCAAGTCGCATTAAAAATAAATTGGACTTGCGGTCGTGTTTCATCATCATAATATTCCCAAATAAAGGAAAGTTGCTTAGACCCAAATCCTTCTGCGTGTGCGCGAACATAATATATTGGTGAGCGATAGTTTGATGAGCGATAGTAATCATTGCTGCACGTGTTCATATAGGTGATATATCCAGAGTAATGTTGCGGAGCAGGATTGACAAGAGGCTTGCCAACTCCAGCCCAAGTAAAATAGTCAGGATCATTGACAACAGATTGTTGCGTCGCGTCAGCAGAGCTCGTAAAAGTTCCAGTA
>JBBSXE010000006.1:3134-21467 GCA_038045925.1 Nanobdellota archaeon | reverse complement strand
TTGCTGTGTATCATAATCTCGCCTTCATCTATCACAGAAATATCTTTTTTTACAAATATTCCTATTCCGTAAACATCCTTAATCACAGGACGGAAAAAAGCCTTATGTTCTGGCAATAATTTCTGAAGTTCTGTAAAAAGATCAGGTCTATGTGGAATAGGTTGATCAGTCATGCTCTCATGCGCATTATTGTATATTTCTTGGAAGCAGAAAATATCAATATCTTTGGACCGTTCTCTCAGAAATTTGATTAGAGGTTTGTATATTCTTCCTCCCCATAGATTTAAACTTATGAGCTTCATAAACTTGTTAGAATTCGTTCTTTATTAATACTTTTCGGCCGTCAGAAAACTCGACTTTTACGAGTCGCCTCTCCAAGTATTCGAGGGCAACTAACAGCGATTAAATCCAATTTTTGCCCTTCACCCTTTCTTTATCTTTTATCTTGACTCTGGGCAAAAACTTCTGCGCTCCTCAAACCGCGGTTCTGCGGTGCTCGACCCCGTTGCGCTCTTCTTTCAGTCGGGTCGTGAAACAGCGATTAAACTCAATAATTTTTTTGGCTTTACTTATTGTATCTATGGCCAAAAACTATTTTTTCAGGGTAAATTTCTTGAAGTAGGACATTATAAGAATAAACAATCCTTACTTTTCCAATCCATATTCGACAGCTTCCTGCCAAATCATAATGAAGATGTTTATATCGCTCAGGATTCTCGCTGACTTCTTCCACCTTTTTCTTGATCCTATTTTGCATAAATTTATCCAATTTCTTAAAATCTTGTTCGAATTCCTTAGTTGGAAGAATTTTATAAGGCATTCCAATCAGCAAATTCCCTCTTTTTAACCTGCTCTTTTGACTTTTTATAAGAATTCATAAACTCGTTATCACTCATTAATTCGATAGATTCAACTATTGCATCAAATTCTTCTTTGACCTTCACTAAATCTTTAACAACTTCTCTGTTAATCAATATTGTTTTTTGCATAGCTCACTTAATATGGATTTAGATTTATATACTTTACGCCCAAAAATTTACTCTTCGGTTCCTTCAGAACTTTGCCCTTGTTTGTGCCTTCGTTATTTAAGAAAAAGAAAGTTTGTCTCAGGCACTCACTGCAGGGAATCTAACATTGATTAAATAAAATTCTCCCACAATAAAAAAAACAGTTCTATCGCGCAGAATCAGCCTGTTTCTCAGCTTCCAGCTTCTTCATGATGGCAACGCTTTTGTTATTACTTAAAGAGGCATTGATGATTTCGTCCGCCAACGCCTGCTCAACATCCATCTTTTTGCCAAACGATTTTTGATATGCTCCCTGTGCAAACATGCGCAATGTATAATCGACTCTTCTTTGCGGCGCGGCATCGACTGCCTGCGAATATCGAGCGCCACCATACTCAATAGACGTCACTTCTTCACGCGGCGACGCTTTTTCTATCGCGCGCACCAGAACTTCAACAGGATTTTTCTTTGTCTGCTTCTCGACAATCGCTAGCGCGCTTTCAACAATTGCTGATGCCTTATAGCTTTTTCCGCCGCAACGACCTGAAGTTATGACATGCTTTTTTCCCTTATGACCGGGAATCATTAATTTATTGATTAACCGCTCAACAATATTCATCTTATTTTTGTAAAAGCGCTGGAATGCGTACCTTCCTGAACTTCTTGGAACGAGAATTGGCTTGAGGTTAATATATCCTTTTAATCCAAGATCCTGCACTTCGATGACATTTGTTTCCCATCGATTGAATAGTTTGAGATCTTTCATATTTATCGTCTACCTTTTTCTATCTTACCGCGAACTAATGCGTTTAAGCTTTGATCATTGACTTTAATGACTTGCCAGCGAACACCAGGAATATCTCCTTTTGAACGACCACGAGAACCACCAATACATTCGATGATCACTTCGTCGTGTTCATTGATCATTTTAATTGCGCCATCAAGGGGAGCAAATGCGGTTACCTGCTTTCCATTTTTAATGAGCTGCACCAAAACTGCTTTTCGCATTGCCGAGTTTGGCTGCTTTGCTTCAAGCTGACGCTTTTCCAATACAATTCCTCGTCCTTGGGAACTTCCCTTTAACGGATCAGAACGTTCTTTTAAGCGTAATACGCGACGAACAAAAATCTTACTTTTCCATCTAAATCGCTTTCTTCTCTTGACGAGGCTTTTTCCCGCTCCTAATCCATTTGCTTTGCCTGACATAATTGTTTCCTTCGATTGTTCGTTTATAAACATTTCTCCCTTATTCCGCAACGCTTACTTCTACATTGAAATACATATTGACAATATCCTTAAACGTTTTGAGATTCTCTCTATTTCTTCCGATAAGCTGAGCCCTTATCTCCCTGCTTTTTGCATGAAGAATCAGCTTGCCTTCGCTTTCTTCCACACTGTCTACTTTCAGCGGAGCGATGCAGTTTTTTATGAATTCTTTTTTATCAGGATCAAATTCGATTACTTTTACTTTTTTCTTCATTAAAAAAGACAATCTTTTGATTTTACTGCCGTATCTTCCGATTGCTTTTCCTGCATCTCCCTGCTGAACAATAAAAGTTATCTGCTGCTTATCATGCATGAGATTTTTGACGCGCGCTTTCGTTATCTGTTCAAAGGTTGTCAGAAGACCGATGGTTTTAATGTCGAATTTCTGCATGCGTTAACAACTCAGTACAGTTACCGGAAAGTTCTTTTTACAGATCAGCATCAATTCATCACTTGGCTCTTCAAGCTGCACTACTTCGACTTTTGCAAGTTTTTTATATGCCTCAACGCTTTCCCGTACTTCAGCAGGACAGTTGCTTGCGAGAAATATCTTTTTTACCTTTCCTCTTTTCATATTTTTCAATGTTTCACGCGTGCCAAAGGTAACTTTCTCCTCTGTCAACGCTTTTCTTACCTGTGCGAAACTCATTTTTCTTTCTCCTTCTTCTCTGTTCCTTTTTCATTCATACGCTTCATTTTCGCGACGAGACCAGGAAGTCCAGTGCCAAGTGGAACTGGCTGATTCAACATGACATTTTCTATCACTGAGTTGAGTTCATCTTCTTCGCCAACAAAGGCGGCATTAATAATATGCACAATCGGCGTCTCGAAACTTGCCCGCGCGAGCACTGATCTTTTCCCTCCCGTGATTCCAGAACGCGTGATTCCTTTTATGCTTCCGGAATTTGTCATGATGTCTGCGATAAGCATAATGTGGCGAATGTCCACATCAAGACCTTGGTCATCAATTACTTTTTTCACTTCATCAATGATGGTCCTGCGCGCTGCTTCAATGCCCAACACATCAAGCGCTTCAAACAAGTCATTTGTTCTTGTTTTTGTTTCGTCAATTTCTTCCATCGCAAGCACATCTTTCAGATTTGAACCCGCGGTGAGGATAAAAAACTCGTTTTCTTTCTTGACGGGAAGCACTTGCTTAATTCCTTTGATTCCCTTAATGAATATCTGCTTTGTTTTTTCTTTTAGCTTATATGTTTCCAACAGTTCGTTTTCTGCCGCTTCACATTTCATAGTAATCTTATTTTGTGTGCTTGTTACATTAACGCCTTTCAACCCCTTTCTGAGCGTTTTTGCAACTTCTTCCGCAGTCAGCCTGAGATCTTTCATCCGCCCTTCATGCAGCGTCGCTTCTACCTGCAATTTACCAATATTAATCATGAATTCTGTTACAATATCCTTTAATTTCGTCTCTTTTATTTCCGCAGCGATGCGTTTGACCGATTTAATATCTTTATTCCATTCTTTTCTGATATAGATTTCCATTGATGGCGTTTTAATTGTTTTTCTTGCATCGAGAATTTCAATCAAACGAGGAAGCCCTTGCGTGACTGACACTTCCGCTACACCCGCAAAGTGGAAAACATTAAGCGTCATTTGCGTCGAGGGTTCGCCGAAAGACTCCGCGGTGACAATGCCGATGCTTTCACCAGGAGTAATCTTTGCGGCATCATATAATTCTTTCAGATGGTCGAGCACTTTTTTTATCTGTTCTTTTGAAAGACCGCGCTCTTTTGCCTCTGCCAACGCATCTTCCACTATTTTTTTCGGCAGTTTTTTTTCAAATTCTTGCGTGATTTCTTCCATTGTTTATTTTCCTGTGATATCGCTGATTGCTTTTATTACGTTAATTTTTCCACCTTCGCTCTTGGAGACATCAATCCCATCTTCTCCATATTTGAATTGGACAATATGATTGTGCGCATTTCTGACGGTGTGGTCATACTCTACTTTTAAATCCTGCAACGCATTCGCGAGCCTTCTATAGAGATATCCTGATTTTGGCGTTCTTAACGCGGTATCCATAAGCGCATCTCTTCCCGTCATCGCATGGAAGAAAAATTCTACGGGATTCAATCCGCGCTTGAACGAGCTTTTAATAAATCCATGCGCTAATGGACCAAGATCTTTTTCTTTGAATAGCGATAAGGTTCTTCCCATATATCCGCGTTCAATACGTTTTCCTCCCAATGCTTGCTGCCCGACACAGCCAGACATCTGCGTAAAGTTGAGGATGTTTCCTTTTGCGCCAGCGCGGGCCATAATAATTGTCGAGTTCGTTTCCGGAGGGTATTCTGCAACAATCGTCCCTACTTTGTTTCTTACTTTGTTTAATAATTCGAGAACTCTCGTTTCCAATGTTTCTTTCAGCGTTTTTCCCGGCAATTCCTCTAATTTTCCTGCTTCGTATTCTTTAATCAGATCATCTACCTCTTTATAGGTTATTTCAATCGTTGCATAAATCTTAGCGATGATCTCTTTCGGTATGTCTGTGTCTGCGATTCCTGTTGTGAATCCATATTTCAGCAGCACCTTGATGCCTATTAAAAATAAATTTCCAAGCAGCTCTAATGTTCTCTCCTTGTCATATTTTCTGTAAAACTCCCGAACAAGCTCTCCATTATTTTCACCAATGCTATTGCTGTCAATAAATCCTGATATGATCTTTCCGTTTTTGATGATCAGCTGCTCTGCTTTTCCGTCTTTGCCGATTTTCTTTGTTGAACCGAAGAATGAAAAGTCTTCTGGAAATAATGAGCTGATAAGCTCTTTTCCCGACACTTTTTCACCTTTGTATTTGATTCTGTCAAGACCTATCGAAGTTAATAATTCTCCAGCTTCTTCTCGTGTGAGTGTTTTATCTTTTGTGAGCAAGTAGTTTCCTGTAATCGGATCTTCGACGCAACCAATCACATTGTATCCACTCTTTGGAGTCATAATCTGCGTCTCTACCTGCATGAGAATTTCTGCTTCCGCGCGCGCTTCTTCTGTCTGTGGAATGTGCAGGTTCATTTCATCACCATCAAAGTCCGCATTGTACGGATTACAGACACTTGGATTCAAACGGAATGACTTTCCTGGCAACACTCTGACGCGATGGCACATAATGCTCATTCTGTGAAGACTTGGCTGCCTGTTGAAAATTGAAACGTCATAATCCATCACATGACGTTCGACGATAAATCCTTCTTTCAAATCCGCAAGAATCGATTCTTGCGTTTCATCTGTAATTTTTTTCTTTTTCCCATCTGGAAAAATCACATAATTCGCGCCAGGATAATTTTTTTGACCCTGCCTGATTAATTTTAAGAGCCACTCTTTATTCCATGTTGTTACTCTTTCCGGAATAGTGAGCTCCATCGCGACACTTTTTGGGATACCGACTTCATTAAATTTTATTTTTGGATCCGGACTAATCACCGTACGCGCGGCGAAATTCACTCTTTTTCCCGCGAGGTTATGCCTGAATCTTCCTTCTTTGCTCTTAATTCTCTCTGTCAATGTTTTTAGCACTTGTCCTGAGCGATGTCGCGCCGGAGGCACCTGTATAACTGTGTTATCGAAGTATGTTGTGACGTGGTACTGCAGCAGATCCCATAAGTCTTCAACAATAATTTCTGGAGCGCCCGCGTTAATATTTTCAAACAATCTTTGATTGATACGGACAATATCTCCGAGTTTGTGCGTGAGATCATCTTCACTGCGCTCACCTGTCTCTAATGTGATGGAAGGTCTCATCGTGACTGGAGGAATCATTAGCACTTTTAATATCATCCACTCTGGACGCGCGTAGGCTGCGTCAATACCAAGAATTTCCATGTCCTTATCGGGGATTTTTTCTAAGCGCGCTTTGACTTGGGCAGGATTTACTTTTTTGTCATTCTCTACAAATGTTGTTGGCTTTTCAATCTTGACCGCGTGTTGCTTTTCATTACAGTGCGGGCATTTCTTTATTGTTTTTGCTTTGTTGACTATCAGTTTTGCTCGTTTTCTCCAGAGCGCTGGTTGCTTGATTTTTCTGTATCTCGCCAGTATTTCTCTTTCTTTACTTATCTCTTCCGAAGTCAATAAAATTCTCGAACAGGAACGACAGGTCGCTTTGAGAATTTCAAAAATCTTTGTTCCGAAGAGTATATGAACCACTGGTCGCGCTAATTCAATATATCCGAAATGACCAATGCACTCTTTGAGACGCCCTCCACAAGTCTTACAATGCAAACCTGGATCAATAACACCTAAGCGAATGTCCATCAAGCCGCCGTCAACAGGATATCCTTCTTTATCATATAACTCAGGCGTCACTATTTTTGCAACTGCACTTTTTTCGATTGTTTCAGGACTTACGAGCCCGAAAACAATACTACTCACTTTTTTGTGAATGTGTTCCATCATCATATTTACTCCTGAGTTTTAACTGCGGGCCAATTCCCAATGCGCGCAGCTCATCTAATAACAGCTTGAACGCATAGGAAATTTCGATTGTGCTAATAGTTACATTACTGCCGCAACGATGGCAGAATTTCAATTTCTTGAAGTTGTCATACACCGCGAGCATACCGCAAGACTCGCATACATGAACCTGCGTTGTATCTGAGGAAAATCTTTCATTTAGCAACAATGACGCTCCATGGCCTACTAAACAGTCTTTCTCCATTTCTCCCAAACGAAGCCCTCCTCCTTTTGCTCGCCCTTCGATTGGCTGTCGCGTCAACAGCTGGATACGACCAGATGCGCGCGCGTGGAGCTTGTTCGCAACCATATGCTTCAATCGTAAATAATACATGTTTCCAACATAAATACGCGCCTTGAATTTTTCTCCAGTGATTCCGTTATACATCACTTCTGTTCCATCATCCCTGAATCCGAGCTCAAACAGAGTTTTCCTTAGTTCCTGCTCCGGCTCTGACGCGAATGTTGTTCCGTCAATCGTTCTTCCCGCGAGCGCGCCAGTTTTTCCCGCGAGCGCTTCAATTAAATGCGACACAGTCATTCTTGAGGGGACTGAGTGCGGACTAAAAATCAAGTCTGGTTTCACGCCTGACGCAGTAAACGGCATATCCGCTTCCGGAATAATCGCGCCAACGACGCCTTTTTGTCCGTGGCGACTTGCGAATTTATCTCCAATTTCCGGAATACGCTCATGGCGAAGCCTCACTTGGACGAGTCGCATTCCCTCTTCATTTTCTGTTACGACAACAAAATCAACTTTTCCCAATTCATTATGGCGCATCGTAATTGACGATTCACGGCGCTTGTTTGCCGCGATGCTGAACTCATCAATTTCTCCTAAAAAACGCGGCGGCGATGTTTTTCCAATGAGCACATCTTCTTCTCCTACCTCTGATTCTGGATAAATGATTCCGTCGTCCTCCAATAATCGATAATCTTTTTCGCTTCTGTATCCTTTTACTTCTTTATCCGGGATACAAATTTCATCAATTAACCCGCCAGAATATCTCAACTCTTCTGCTTTATACGGGCGGAAATATGTTGATCGCGCAAGACCGCGTTCAATAGAGCCCCTATTAAATACGAGCGCGTCCTGCATGTTATATCCTTCATAACTCATAAACGCAATAACAATATTTTGACCTGCTGGATGAATATTTTGTTTTGACACATCATGCATAAATGATTTTACTAACGGATTTTGTGGATAATGAAGAATGTTGACGTCTGTATCCATTCTGATCAAGTAATTTGTGCTATAGAGTCCGAGCGCTTGCTTCTGCGATTTACTTCCCCTATTCAAACGAGAACTCTGCCCAAAATTCGCGTACGGAACCAAGGATGTTGTTAAGCCCATAATAATCGAAGGACTAATCTCTACATGCGTGTGCTCTTTTGTTAGTTCTGTTTCATTCAATGCGACGTATGCATTTTCTTCTTCTGCGGCATCAAGATATTCAATAACTCCCTGATTAAACAAGTCTTTCCATGTCAGCTCGTTTGATTCTAATTTTTGTATATGTTCGTCTCTCAGCTTACTTTTTCCATCTTCGACGACTATTACAGGTCTTCGTACACGACCATTTGCTATTTCAATGCGAACTTCATTCAAGTCTTTGTTAAACCATACATTTGTTGTGGTAGGGAGTCTTCCTTTTCTTCTTTCTTCCTTGATCTTCTTGATGAGATCTTCTTGTTGAGCTACTATACCTATAAATCTCTCATCAAGGAATACGTCAACCATTTTCGACTCCTAAACTTTCCAATGTTTTTCTCACTTTTGCGTCCTGCACGTCTTCCTGTGATACTTCCGCGAGCAGCGCGAGGTTCTTTCTCAATCCAATTGGCGTTCCTTCTGGAGTCTCAATGCAGCACAACCTGCCCCAATGTGTCGGGTGCAACGCGCGCGCGGCAAAATTTTCCTGCGTTGCCGACAACAAGCTGACAACTCTCTGCAAATGCGATGTTGTATCGAGGAAATTTGTTCGCTGAATGTTCTGGCTTAATCCTTTTCTTCCGCCAACCCACACTCCTGTCGCCATAGCGCTGTTGATTCTCGATGTGAGCAATTTGTCCCGAATGATAATTTTCACTGAATGGAATTTTCCTCTTTTCACTAAGCGCTGGAAATTGTAGAGGATATCATTAACTAATGTGCGCAAATTTGTCCGAAAAAGATCCGCCAATAAATCTCCGCTTAATTTCAATCGCTTATTCATATAATGATCTTTATCTTGCGTGTCCATATGCTCTTTCGAAATCAACAAAAATCTTTTGATGAGCTTGCACAAATTTATCGCCTTGTATTTTCTATCTTTTGGATCCACTCCCAAATGGGGCAGCAGATAGCGATCAAGATTTTCCCGTACACGCGTTAATTTTTCTTCTTTTTGCTGATTGATGTTCATGCGTTTTCCCAAGTCTTCAAGCGCGTCTTCTTCTGTTTTGCATTCAGCAGCGCTTACTAAATTAATGAAGACGTCGTCAAATTGATATTCTTTAGTAATAGTCTCGACGATTTCGTTGTCTTTTATTATTCCAAGCGCGCGAATAATGTTTATTATTGGAATGCGTTTGAATCGCGTAAATGAGAGGTATATCATGCCGTCTTTTGTCTGCTCAATCGTATGCGGCACACGATACGAGCCGCGCTCTGAAAATATTTTTGCCGTGTAGACGCTTGTTCCTATCTTGCTCGCTTCGACGAACATCTTATTTGACGCAAGGTCCTCAACATTAATGAGCACGCGCTCGTTTCCGTTTAAGATGAAATATCCTCCTGTGTCGTATGGGTCCTCGCCTACCGCAACGAGTTCTTTTTCTTTTAATCCATGCAAGTGACAGAACTTGCTTTTGAGCATAATCGGTAATTTTCCCACTTGTGTTGTGAAGGACTCTCTTTGAACTCCATCAATGTGCGCGCTTACTTCCAGATGAATCGGGGCTGAGTATGTAACATCACGCAGACGAGCCTCCATTGGATAAATGTCTCGTTTGCTTCCGTCAGCTTCAATTATTTGCGGTTTTGTAATCCACATCTTTTCTAATTTAATCCTGAAATCATCCATATCTGGAGGAATGATCGTCGGTACAACATCTCCAATTTCCTTGATGATATTCTGCATTTCTTTTTCAACAAAATTATTGAACGAGCGGATATTTGACTCAACAAATGAATTCTCTTCGAAATATTTCTTGATAATGCTATTCTTATCCATCATTTTTATTCCTTTTTCACCGTTCGGAAAAATGCTGCCTGCGATTCAGTTTCACTGTCTCGGATAATCTTTATAATATCTCCTAGTTGCGGATTCAAATGCGTAATCGTGGGATCTTTTATTGAGATTTGCGGCATTTGTTTTTGAGAAATATTGTAATGAGAAAATAATTTTTCCGCATCTTCTTTTGAGAGCAGGAGGTGTTTTGGCACGAGCAAGTGTTCATGAATTTTTACATCCTTTGCCATTTTTTGTCTCCTTTGTATGGGACGGACCGGAGGGGATTTGAACCCCCGACCCCTTGGTGTCTTTCTTTTTGGCTGTTAAAAGCCAAGTGCTCTAGCCAGGCTGAGCTACCGGCCCATGAACGCCCTAGGCGGGAATCGGACCCGCGCCACGGCCTTTCTCTGAGCCAGATGCCAACATCATGAATGCCCACGACAGGGCCGTATCATAACCACTAGACTACTAGGGCATGCCGAAACAATATCTTCCTTTCGCGGATTGTTCCCACTAGTTGCTGTGGAAAATTATCGGTGGCAGGAGAAAAATTGTTCCATCTTCTCTGTGGCACCAAAAACCCCTATATAAATCTTTCGAAAACAAGGATTCTTCTAACTATATTCGTTCTTTTCCCCTTTCGGAAAGAATGTCTGTTCTCTTTCTTTTTAAAGATTATGGCGGTTGAGTATATTCGTCGCAGATGAACAGATGGTGACGGCTCCATTTTTCTCCAAAAGACAACGAAACGAACGAGTAAAAAACTTTATTTTTTCGCTCTTTTACCTCATTTTTGAAATTTTTCCTCTCCACAGAGATTTGCAGCGAAGAAGATTCAATAGTTGATATTGAGCGACGTTCCAAAAGATTTTTTTCTTGAAGAATATGTAACTTCTTATAAGTGGTTAATAAAGAAAGATTTATAAGCGCTATCATTTTCAGTAAAAGCACGATGGAATCGACAGACGCTGAAGTTGCGAGGAAAATTTTCAATATCGTTAGACAGATTCCTTTAAAAAAAACTATGGGATATACGCACGTTCTTCCTCTGTTCTCGAGAATGTTTCCTACAAAAAGGAGAGAACATTATCGATGGAGCCTGACAAGCCATATCAGTTTTCAGGGAGATGAGCAGGAAGAAATTCGCTTGGCGCTTGCGGCAGAGCAATATGAGTTTTTCTTCACACCATCATCAAGAGACAGAAATCTAGCAATACAATCTCTTGAAAGATCGATCGAACGCAGTGAACCTTCAGCTGTCAATAGCGCGCTTCTCTCATTTATGAATCAGCATCGTTTAACTTTTCCGACAAAATATGAACCGCGTCTCTTTGCTCATGGGACGGACAACGCTGAATCGTTGTGTCAAATTCTTGTTGAGGGCAAACTTCACCATCGAAAAGGCATATCGTTTGGATTGTATGGTTGTTATGGGGAGCTCGCGCGATATGATTCTGTAGCGAGCCAAGGAGGTTATCATCATTCTTCGTGGGGCGTATTTGTTGCAGATGGGCACACTCTTGAACGATGTTTCTCTCCGTCTCAAATTCAACAAAAATCTGTTTTTATTCCTCTTACAGAAATCAAAGCAATCCTTTTGCCACCTCATTTAGCGCGCATTGCGCGACATGAATTCCCGATGTATCAGCACTTGATACAGAGTAGATCTGCTTTTAGTACGTCATTAGACGCTATTCGAGAGGCGCATAGCGAATAATTCTCTGAGACAACTCGCCAGATTTCACCTTCATTATTTTTAAGAGATTTGAGGAACTCCTAAAAAATAAAAAAGTCCCTGCGCCGGGATTTGAACCTGGAACCTGTCGGGTTCGGCTCATGAACTTTCATTGTTTCTTCATAGAACCTCGGTTCAACACTACAGCCGACCGCTCTACCGCTGCTCCAAACAGTCTTTTTAGGTACTGTTTAATTGAGCTACGCAGGGTTACCAGCATTTCCACTTTTCACATTTTTAAAACTATTGCTTTTCATTTTTTCCTTCTCCTTGGCGCGCATGATTTTTTTACTTCTCTTTATTGCGGTAAAAATCTGTTCAAATTTTATTCCTATTTTACAAATTCTACATCCAGCCATGCTTCAAATTTTCTATCACCTACAAGAAATTTTATTCCATTGTGCTGCGCAAAGAGATATCCTATGCAATCAACATACCTGAGTTTTTTATTTTCATATTTAAACCGCATTGCTTTTTTTATTACTTTATGTGAAATCTGCACGAGAAACTTCGCCCATTCTTGGAAATATTTTTCAACTGCATTTGCTTTTACTCTTCTTTCTTAATCACACGAAGCTTCAACGATTTCAATTCCTGTACTATTCCTCTTTTGTTGATAAACTGCACGACTGCCGCAGGCAACTGGACTTCGCCGAGCAGATTCATTTTTGATTTTACCTTGTAGGACAGCACACGCTCTTCTTTTGTTTGCAGATCTCCTACTTCCCAAACCATGCGAATGCTTTTCTTTCCCTTTTGGATTGTCGTTGGCTTTAATGTGCCAAACTCATTCGTTGAGGAAACCATGTATGGGAGGATATCAAGGACTTTGACGTCTCGCAATGTTTTTTTACTTCCATTTCTCAGATGCAGAAGAATTTTGAACTCTGAAATGCCATGCTCGTCTTCTTTGACACGGAAAATACGCTTTTTGAGGACAACGCTTCGCTCAATATGCCAGAGCATCCCAACGGTGAAGAGGATAATAATGACGATGCCGTAGAGCGCTGGGCGATAATTGGTGAATACTTTGATTTCTGCCGCTTCTCCCGGCTGCAAGACAAACTCCCAGATATATTTGCCGTCTTTTTTTACTGCTCGCGGTTCTGTTGTTGTAAAGATGCGTTTCCAGAGGGGATATTGTGTCTCAATTTTTTGCGCGCTGACGACATTTCCGTCATTTTTCTTGGTGATGGTTATTCGTGAAGCAAGAAAACTTTGATCTCCTTCAATATTTTCTGTAACATCTTCTTGCGGCACCACATACACATCTTGTTCGAATGACCCCTTAATCTCATTATTCTGGTAAACCTTGAAATAGATGGTGTGATATCCTGGTGTCGCCGCTTTATCAAACCTTAGCGTCATATTTTCTGTTATGCTCTCGCGTTCTTTAATGGTAAACACTTTTTTTTCCGTAAGATCAGGAACATCGCTGGTTGCATACAGCTCAAGGTTTGTTAACGGAATATATGCCCTATTATTTAATTGCACAGTGATTGGCGCTGGAATTCCCGGCTTTATCTTTTCTGGAAGCGCTGGAATAATCTCAATAATGTCTTTCGCGGACACGAGAAACGTTTTCAGCTCAAAAACTGTTTTTTGGGTTGGATCAATTAAAGAAGATACTTTGATTTTTGTCGTGTAGTGTGTATTGACTTTTGCCGTATCTAATGTTTGAATTGTTACAATGACTTCCGCGCTTTCTTCCATGTTCAGCTTCACTTGCGCTGGCTCTGCTTTAATGAGCGACGCAAAGTCTGAAAATGGGTAAATCGCGAAATCATCCCCTACAATTTTAAATACATCTCTTTCTGCCCTGTTATTGGTTATAAGAATCTTAAAAACTGCGTCGCTTCCCGCCTCTACTTCATCAGCCGCTTCGATAATCTGCACGCTGACAGGCTCAGCAACAACGAGAGACGCATACAACACTATCCATAGCATCACTATAACAACTTTTGCGCTTCTTTCTACCTGCATTGGTTCATCACGTGCTTCTTCTTATTTATCTTCTTTTATAAACATTTTGGGATGCTTCTTTTTCCTCTTTTTCCGCGTTTTACTCATATATCAATGAGCTTACATGCTCTCTTTTTTCCAGACGGAGAACATTCTGCACAAAGCTTTCAATTTTGCTTTCATGCGACACCATGATGATCTGCTTGGCATCGAGCTCATCCAAAACATTTCTCAGACGATCTAACTGTTCTGATGAGAAACCGTCTGTCGGCTCGTCCAATATCAGGAGATTTCTCGTTTTTATCGTGCTCATGAGCGTGTTCATAATCTGATTCAAGGCAAGGCGATACGCCAACGCGACCGCTGTTTTTTCCCCGCCGCTTAAGTGATTATACTCGATGCTATAGCCGCTCTGCTCAATAACCGGAGAAAACTCTTCATCAATCCTCACTCTCATTTTTTCCGCGTCAACAAGCATCTCGAACCATTTTTGGAAGAACGCGTTGAAATCTGTGTGAATACGAAGCATCATCTGTTTTTCCATCGCCGCGACGATATTGATAAACTGATTTTCCAGCCAATTTTGCAGATTTTTGAGCTTGTTTATTTTTTCCCTGGTTTTTTCCTTCTGCTGGATCTCCGCAACTACTTTTTCTCTTATTTTTTGGAGATTTTCTTTTTCTTTTTCCGCTGTCGCATATACAATAGCATCTCTTTTTTCCTGCTCTCCCAGCACTTCTATTCTTTTTCTGACATCTCGGTATGATTTTTCTATTCCTTCGCCTTTTTTCACTGTTCCTTCAAGCTCACTTTTTTTAGTATTGAACACGCCAATTTCTTTTTTTATCTCTATAATCTCTTCTTGTATCTGCCGCAGTTCTTTTTTCTTTTCTTCATAACTTTCCCTTTTGAGGTTGAACATCATCACTCTCTGCATGCTTTTTCTCATTTCTTCAAGTTCTTGTTTTATCTCCTTGATTTCCTGCTCTTTCTTTTCTTCTGCTCGCTGCAGTTCCTGCAATATCCTTTGATGTTCGTTTATTTTTTTCTCTTCTTCCTCCTTCACTTCATTTCTGTGATTGCTATCAACTTTTTGCTTGCATACCGGACACGTGTCGAGCTTTTGCACGTCATCTTTTATTTTTTCACTTTGCTGTATCAATGTTTTTCTTTCCTGCACTTGTTTGATCATTTCCCGACGCTCCAACTCTTGTTGCTGCATCTTTTTTTCCATCTCTTCAACAGATTTTTCTATTTTCGGCTCATCTTTTTCTTTGTTTACTTCACTCTCGAGCTCATGTATCGCCTCTTCAAGGCGCGTTTGCCTTGCCTTTAACCTGCCACTTTCATTGATCTTGTGTTGGATTGTTGTTTCGCATATTTCCCGCGCTTTCTTTATTTCTTGCATTTTTTTCATTTCTTCTTCAAACAGCAGACATTTCTTTTTTTCCTCTCTCAGCTCATCTCTCAGTTTTTCTATCTGCGGGAGCAAGCCTTGCACTATTTTTTCTTTCTGCGCAATTTCTTCTTTTGTTGCTTTTTCTTCTGCTCTTTTTTCTTCGAGATCTGCGATAACGACCGCAAATTCTCTTGCTTTTGCCCGTATATTCGCGATAAAGAGCTCTGCGTTTTCTTTCATGAGTTTGTATTTGTCAATGCCAAAGACTCTGCTCAGAATTGCCATGCGATCATCCCTGCTACCGAGCAGAATACTTTTCATTTCCTCTTGAGGCGTATAGACTGTGTACCTATAAATGGTTGACGGAGATTTTGTGAGAAATTCCTGCGGATAATTCAACAACGAAAGAATAGCCTGTCTGAGTTCTGTTGCTGTTGCTTCACGCGTTGCGTTATTTATTGAAATAAAACCAGCTTCCTGCGTGACTGATGATCCGCGCTTTAAACTGCGCTTGATGGTAATTTCCTTTTTATCGATCGCAAAACTGAGCTCCACAGTTCCTTTGTCTGCTCCGTTTCTCAGCAACGCCGCTCCGGATATCTCTTTTGTGATCCCAAACAGCGCGAATTCAATTGCCAGCAAGATTGTTGATTTTCCAGCGCCAATGCTTCCCGCGAGTAAAGTTGTTCCTGACGGAAACTCAATCACCTCATCAGTGAAGCTTCTAATATTTTTTATTTTGAGCTGTTTCAGATCCATAGTAGTTCCATACTTCGTTTAATTTTAATGATTCGAGAAGATCTTTGATCAAGTGATTTTCGTGATCTGCCTTTGTTTCTCCTTCATGCTTTTCCCTTTGGAGCGTTGTGTAGAGTGATTTGATCAAGACTTTTTCATCTGCCGTGAGATCCGCAACATCTTCTTTGCCGAGATATTCCGCGATGATTTTTTCCTCTATTTCCTCGACATTTCCTGTTTTTATCTCGATGTCTTCAAATTCTTTCGTTGTCAGCTTGTACGTATTTTTCAGAAAACAATAGGCTTCTTCTGTTTTTTCCACAATCTTTTTGAAATTGATATCAGATGGTTTTCCATTCTTTAGGCATCCTTCGACACGAACAGTTATAATCTTGTCTTTGCACTCGTACTTTTCCTTTTGCTTGATAATTTCCGCTTCTACTTCTTCCGGCGTTTTGTTGCCCGCATCAATTTTTATCGCAATCACTTCTTTTATGTTTAGAGGCATCTGGCGAATGCTCAGCTTATCATCAATAATGTAAAAGCTTCCGTGTTTTAATTCCTCCAACTCTTTGAAATTATTTGGAAATAATGGGCCTGGGTAGGTGATTGTTCCGTAGCTTTCCACTTTTTTTTGCATCAAGAAATGCGGATGACCGCCGGCGTAATACGTGAAATTTTTCGGCAACAGCGTATATGGTTCGCCAGGCACAAGCTCCCATCCTTTTGGCTTGCACTCTTCAAGCAGCGAATGAAACATGAATATTTTATTTCCTGATTCTTGTTCTAGCTCTTCCTTATTCTGCATTTGTTTGTAAATGCTCCGATCTAATCCTCCTGCTAATCCAATAACGCCAGTTATTTTCCAGCCGGTTTTATCTTCTGTCCACTGCAAACATCCTTCTTTAAGTTTGTACACATTATGGCATAATCCTGCTTTTTCAAAAACTGAAATCATGGTTTTTCCTGAGGGAGAATGATCGTGGCTGCCGGGAATGACGTAGACATCAATGTTTTCGTCTTTTAATCTGCTTAATTGAAATGCGACTTCCCGAACAACGTCAATTTGCGGCAACGACGTATCAAATAAATCACCGCTAATCAAGAGAAATGCGACATGCTCCTCAATACAGACGCCAATCATCTTTTTAAAAGAATCAAGATTTAATTGCTTGAGCTCTTCTTCCTTCCAACCGCCAATGTGGCAATCTGCTGTGTGGGCAAATTTCATTTACTCTTCCTTTGGAACAGGGTAATGCAGAGTCATACAGCCTGTGCAAAAATCTTTGTGTTCATAATTCAGTTTTCCACGAGGATCAAGAGGAACTCGCTCTATCGCTTTGAACATTCCTTCGAGTGAAAGATGGACAAGTCTCTCTACTCCTATTTTGCCCATAAATTCTCTATCATCAGGCATTTTTATAGCACGCATATCTGCTCTATGAAAATCAATGCCATAATAGCAATCACCAATGAGTTTTGGAGATGCGATATAGAGATATACTTCTTTTGCACCAGCTTGTTTCAGCAACCTCACTCTTGATTCCGCTGTTTTTCCTCTCACGATTGAATCATCAACAACGACGATTCTTTTACCATCAACAACTTCTTTTATTGGAGAGAGTTTAAGGTTCACTCCTCGCTCTCTGAGGATATCGGTTGGGCGTGTAAACGTTCTCGTTACATAATGGTTTCTTACATATCCTCTTTGTTGTGGAATGCCTGAAGCTTCACTAAAACCTTCTGCGGCTGATCTTCCTGAGTCTTCTACTGCCACAACAATATCTGCCTCAATAGGAGCCTCTTTCCAGAGTTGCTTACCCAATTCTCTTCGCACGAGATGCACGTTTCTACCTGCAATATGACTATCTGGCCGCGCAAAATATACCAACTCAAAAATACAAGGGTGCCATCTTGACTCTTGCGCAAACATCTTTTCTTGTATTCCTTCTTGACTTATTGTCATAATATGGCCTGGCTTCACGTCGCTAACCCACTGTGCTCCTTCAATGTCAAGAAATGCGCATGTTTCTGAAGTGATTATATAACCGCCATTTAATCGCGCGATACTTAGCGGTTTAATTCCATATTGATCTCGAATAGCAAAGAGCGTACTTTCTGTTATCCCAACAATGCTAAACGCTCCTTTTAATTGACTTGCAGCAGTTGCTAATTTTTCCTCTAGAGTGCTTCCGTTCGCTCGCGCGAATGCCGGGAGAAACATTTCTGAATCTGACGATTTTGTGAAGGTAATTCCCGATTTCTCGAATTCACGTCGCAATGGACCAAAGTTTGTCAATTCTCCATTGTGACCATATGCAATTCTTCCATGTTGCGTATCTCCAATAAATGGCTGTGCATTTGCTGCTGTAACTTCTCCTTCAGTTGGATATCGTGTATGCGCTATCGCACTCTTCACTTCTCCTAATTTTTTACTTAATCTCTCCCACATCTCTTCAAATTTGTTGCTGACTAGACCTAGATCTGCTTCACCTTCAATTTTTTTTCCGTTTGCCGCTGCAATCCCCACTCCATCTTCTC
>JBBSXE010000006.1:0-3124 GCA_038045925.1 Nanobdellota archaeon | reverse complement strand
CGTCGGCGTGGGTTTCCCGAATGGAATCTCGCTCCACTCCATCTTCTCCGCGATGTTGCTGGCTAAATGCCCCTTTATAGAGTACTTCGCAGGTGATGTTTTCGAGACCAAAGACTCCGGTAAGCGAGCACATATCAAACCCCTCAATAAGAACGCTTTGTTTGTTTTAAAAGGATTTAGCTACTCTAATGTGAGTGTTTTACCATTTTTACACAGATGCACTTGATGTTTTGGTGTAAAACCCATTTCCACTGCGAGATCTTCCATAGGTTTGACGAGCTTATGATGACCGTGGCCAGGAATAATGTGTTGCGGATTGATGAGCTTGATCAGCTCACGAAGATCTTCTCGCGATGCATGACCAGACACATGCACGTCTTTGTAGATTTTTACACCATGACTTTCCAATTTTTTTTCCATATGTTCCCGATTTTCAATATTGGGAGAGACGGGAATTGTTTTATTGGAAAAAATCATGCTATCTTCCGCGCCGAACTTAAAATGGTAAATTCCATGGAGCATTCTGCTTAAGACGCTATTCTGCTCTCCCTGACCGCCGGTGCAGACAATGACATAATTTTCAGGACCTTCTTTTTCTATGCGCGCGAACTTTTTTTGTATTCTTTCCGCGTTCCCAATAATTTCCGCGCCTTTTGAAAAATCGATGAGACCTATGTTTTTTGCTACGTTCGTATATTTCAATAAACTTCTCCCTAAAAATGTTATTTTCCGATTGAGTTTTTTTCCAAACTCCGCGATGCTTTTCAACCGCGCGATATTTGACGAGAAACAGGTGATAATAATCGGATTGTCCTGCGCTTCCGCGCTCAACATCGTATCTTTTAATAATTCACGCGCTATTCTCTCGCTCGGTGTTTTTTGATGACAACCAGAATAAAGAGAATCAGCAACAACCGCAAAGACTCCTTCCTCTCCTAACTCTTTCAAGCGCGCGTAATCTGGTTTTTTTCCAATAACAGGATGGTCGTCAAACTTGAAATCATTAGTATAGAGAATCACGCCTTTCTTTGTATGCAACGCGACCATCGCTGACTGCGGGGTTGAATGTGTTGTGCCAATAAATTCGATCTCAATATTCTCGCTTACTTTATAGGACGAGCCGAGATTCACCGTTTTTACGGGATTTTTGTACAGCAAACCATTATCCTCGGAGATCATCCGAAGAAATTCTGTGGTAAACGGAGTTCCTAGCACTGGCGCTTGATATGCTCCACACATATGCGGCACCGCGCCAACATGATCGAAGTGCGCGTGGCTGGAGACAATCGCTTTCACTGATGGCTTCCACGAGTCGAGAACCCGATCATCAGGAATAATGCCGAGTTTGATCAAGTGCTCATTCGAGATCTTTTGCCGTGAATGACCTGACTCTTCGTATTTTACCAATGACGGCAGGTGAAAACCCATATCAAGAATAACTGTTTCTTCACCCACTTTCACCGCAGTCATGTTTTTCCCTACTTCATCATAACCGCCGACGGGACAAATTTTTACGTTCATATACCCATAATAAAATAAAAAAGAAGTATAAAAGGCTTCTTGTCTACTATTTGTAATGTGCAACGCCTATGGTCGACGTGTCGAGAGTATTGATACATATCTTTTCATAACGCCTCTTTATACCAAAATACAATTCTCCTTTCTGATGTTTGTTGAGCATGGAAGCTATGGAGATGATTGCCCCTTTTAATTCAGATGTTGATTTCTTCAGCTCTACTATTTCAGATTCCTTCATTTCAACCTCTTTTTGTTGCATATATGCCTGCAAGATTAAAAAGATTCCTATTTTCCGCTCACTCTTTTCGAGAGCAAAATAGATTTATATAGAGAACCATTTCTTTCTTCTTTTATGCACATTATTTCCTGGAACGTCAACGGCATCCGCTCGGTGATAAAAAAAGGATTTTTTGAATGGTTACAAAAAGAACAACCTGACATCCTCTGCCTGCAGGAAACAAAAATTCATGAAGATGACATTCCTTCAACCTTCAAAGAAATTCCTGGATATTTTACCTATTGGCATTCCGGAAAGAAGAAAGGATATTCTGGTGTCGCAACGTTTTCAAAAATAAGCCCACTCACCGTACAGCATGGTATTGGCAACAGCAAGTTCGATGATGAAGGAAGAGTGTTGATTACGGAGTATCCACAATTTATTTTATTGAATTGCTATTTTCCAAATTCTGGACAAACCCAAGAACGGTTGGGATATAAACTTGATTTCAACGCATATGTGTTAGCGTATTGCAACAACCTTGTGAAGGGAGGAAAGAAGGTTCTCATTTGTGGCGACTTTAATGTGGCGCACGAAGAAATTGATTTGAAGAATCCGAAAAGCAATCATAACACGTCTGGGTTTTTACCCCAAGAACGAGCGTGGATGACAGAATTTTTAAAGCAAGGATATGTTGATACGTTTCGCCATTTTCATCATGGAGAAGAAGACCATTACAGCTGGTGGAGTTATCGTTTCAGCGCGAGAGAGAGAAATATTGGATGGCGAGTTGATTATCACTGCGTCAGCAGGAATTTATTATCTGCAGTGAAGAAAACGAGCATCTTAAAAGACGTGAGAGGTGCAGATCACTGCCCTGTTGGCGTTGAATTGGAATTTTGAACAGAAAAAATGAGTTTGATTTCAGCGTAAAGACTTTTTTTGTTCTTTGTGACTTTGTTACAAAACCGTTATTCTTTTATAGTTGCTTATCTTTCGAGATCAAAGAGGAAGGGATGAAAGAAAAAGAGGCAGTTATTTTTGGAGTTATGTTCTTTTTAGTCATTCTTGCGACTCTGCTTGCGTATCATTCACAACAGAGCGCACTTCAAGGACGGTCTATTGGGTCTCTTTCACCTTCATTTGATTTTCCAGATCCTGATCAATGCGAACAATTCATCAATGATGTCAATCCTTCAACACTCTTTCGTTTTCTGCCAACCAAAAAAGATACTGGAGAGATCACAGAAATCATCAACTGCTTGTTGGAAAACAATAAACAGAAAATAAGCGCTAATGTACAGCCAAAAAACAGTTTTGAAGAACGTTTTTTTATCTCTGAATTCGATAAGCGCGAGGCAGAGAAAGAAGTTGCTGATGCATTGATGG
>JBBSXE010000005.1:0-16882 GCA_038045925.1 Nanobdellota archaeon | reverse complement strand
TTAACTGTTTTTATATCTAATCCTCAACCTTCAACGTCCGTAAAGCTTTTGCCCAGATAATACAATCTTCCGTTCATCGCTTTTCTGTAGTCTTTTTATAGTGAAACGGGCAAAGATTTTTCTGCTTTTCCTTCCATTTTTTCGGAAAATGAACCTCGATGAAGTGTCGTGCGGATTTGTCATTCTTCGGGAAGATGCACGAAGAAACCGCAGGTGTCTTCTTCCCGCTGAAAAAAAGAAAAAATGTGTTCAAAACATGGATTTTGCAACGTTTTGATGAATCTCGGCAGTGGGAAACCTTTTTATAGATTATAACTCCTTAAAAGAGAAAAAGATGTGTGTTTTAAAAAAAGGGCAGGCAGGAATTGAGTATGTTATTTTATTAGGTATATTGCTCTTGTTTCTCATTCCAACCATCTATTATTCTCTCAATGAGGCGAATCGCAGCGTTAAAATCAATCAATTAGAAAACTCTGTCCGGCGGCTGGTGAAGGCTGCAGACGCTGTTCATGCGGTTGGACCGGGAACTATCGAAGTAGTGACCATCACGCTGCCTGAAGGAATTATCGCCGCAACGGTTAATATTACTGAAGTTTACCTGCAAGTCAGCATGTTTGGCGGGATTACGGATGTGCACTATTCGAGCCATGTGAATATGACTGGCGAACTTCCGAATATTGAAGGAACGTATAGTGTGAAAGTTGAATCGCTGCGCAGCGGCGTGGTGAATATCACTTTGCGCCAGTAACTGATAACTGATGGGAATGGATGAAGCATGAAGAAAACAAAAAACGATTTTGGAAAAAAAGGACAAATCAGCACTGAAGTGATTTATTCTGTCGGCGTGATGATTGTTATTTTTCTTTTGCTGACAGGCATAACATTTAATCGGCGCATGGACGTTCGGAAGAGCGATGACTACTTAAACAAGCGAACGGAATGTTTAAAAATATCAAATACTGTCTCTTCGCTATCATCAAGCGGGGATGGGACACAGCGAATCATTCAAATCATTTATAATGTGACCATCACCAACCAAAGCAGAATTATCGTGAGTGAAACTGGAGCAACACCAAAAACCGTCGAAGCGGTCTGCACCTATACTGGCAATACTGCTGGAGCAGAAATTGCCGGGCTGGGACAGTACATCTTCAACAATACAAAAGGGGTTGTCTATATCAACAAGGCATAATCAAATCGAAAAAAAGAAGGTGATGAGATGAAACGCGGACAATTAAGCTATGAATATATTCTTGTCATTGGCATGGTTCTTGTGCTGATAATTCCATTTTTTTATATTTATGCGAAAGGATTAACTGGCGATTTAAGCGCGCGGGCTAATCAAGACCTTATGACGCGCGTGGCGCAGGCTGTTGAAACTGTGGTAAATCTCGGAGGATCAACAACGACGCTTCGCGTTACAGGAGAAATTAAAAGCATTACGGCGGCGTCTGCCCAGCAAGGCGGTAGCTCTGCACAAACAGGAACGTTGTCTGTGACTGCATCGAATGGCGCAACATACAGCGCAACCTATGCTGGCGCAAATGTGTATCTGGGAACAGGAACGCTGACGGGAAGCGGCACTGTCAATGTCGCAGTCACAAAATCTTTGCGGCAAAAATCAGTGGCAATCAGCACACAGGGAGAACCAGTGATTGTTGCCATTTGCAATGGAGGTCTTTCTCTTGATGCGATCAGCACCGCAACTTCTCCGCAATGCATTGATGATCCAAACCAAATGCTACAGGTCACACCTTCAGATGAATTTTACATTATCGGCGCAAATTTGCAAGGACCAAGCACCGCATCCGGTGTTACAATTCCTATGATCAAAACAAGCGCGCAACAACTTGAGGTTTATTGCTCTGAAGGCTGCCTGCAAGCAACGTGCTTACCTAACGGATATTGCAGCACGGTGACTGTCGCAACTGAGTTGATTGAAGAATTACCTTCCGGACAAGACCAATTTATGATACAAGTAAAAACATCTGCAACGGGAACAGGAGACTATAGCTTTGTCGCGAAAACCAGCGCAGGCATGTCATCGCTTTGGAAAATCGCTGTTAATCCTTCCCAAGGCGGCGGACAAGGATCTGATGATGATTGAATAGGCTGATGGCATGAAGCAACATTTTTTATCTCGCAGAGGTCAGGCAGCAGTCACTGATCTCTTTATCTCGATTTCTGTTTTTATTATTTTGATCACGATTATCACACTAACGTGGAATCTGTACAATATTCGTCTGCAAAATCGCTTTGACTATGACGACATGATGATCAAGGCGTTTCAAGTGACTGACTCTCTGGTGAAGGGGAGAGGTGTGCCTACGGATTGGGAAACACAGAATCCAGTTACGAACGTTCAAGTTCTTGGCCTCTCTGAGAACGAACGCTTTTTATCTGAACAGAAAGTCAAAATTTTCGCGAAAGATCCAAAAATTTATTCCGCCGCGCTTTTAAGCGATGCTGTCTTAAAGAGCACTCTTAAGATCAATCTGTATAATTATTATTTTGTGCTTCGCCACTTGAATGGCACTGTTACTGGATGTCCGAGCGCTTGTAATAACCGCGGCACATTTCCTTCAGGCAACTATGTGGTGAATCTCGCGCGGCTCGTGATGTATCAAAATCAACCTGTCTATTTAGAATTTGCTGTGTGGAAATAACATGCGACGAAAAAAAAATAAACACGGCGTTGTATTTTCTTTAGACGCCGCTATCGCGGTGACGGTGCTGATCATTATCTTGATTAACAGCGCCTATTATCTGAGCACGTCAAGCAGAGAATCATTGTCGCAACTACAACCCGTGCGACTTGGCAGCGATATTCTCGCGATTGTTGAATACACTGGCGATTTAAATACGATTATTACGACTGATAGCGTTGGATCTTCGTTTATTGACGAAAAGATTTTGAACTTAAGCCGCTATCTGCCTGGAAATTATGAAATGCAAATCGCTATTAATGACCTGCAGGAAAGCAATACAACAAAAGCTGTCGCTGAAGATCCTTGGGATGTTTGTCCAACTCAAGAGCTTTGTGAAATATTTCCCGGAGAATCTGTCAACTTTACAACACGTCCCATTCAGACAGCAGGATATTATTATGTTGCTATTAAAACAAGACAATCTGGAATTCCTATAGGCCTTTATAAGAGCAACACATTACAAGTTAAAGTTCCTGATGCTACTAAAACACTTGTTGCTGCTTCAATTGTTTATCCTTACTACGATCTACCTGGAGCTTATATTGCCGGCGGGATTAATCCTACAGGTTATTATTTCAGTACAGGCAACAATACTGTTACTGTTGAATTACCTCAAAACTACCCATCTTCTGGCGTTCCACAGCCACCTATTCAGTTAGAGTGGTTTCGTATTTTAGGTGATGACAGTTATGCATTAGAAACTGATGAAACTCCGCCGACAAATCGCTTTATTGGCAGCGGTGAACGCATTGTTGCAGCTTATCAGGGCGATACATTTTACGGATTTCATAATGTGAGGTTTTGGATATGGCTCAAATCAACACCATGACACAAATGAATGATAAAAAAGGAGTACTTTTGACTCTTGGAATAACATTTCTCTCGCTTGTTGTATTGGCATTGGCAACGATTATTTTGCGCAGCGCAGAAACATCTGAAGAACGACTGGTAGAACTTGCAGGCATTGATAGGCTCTATAACTTAGGAAGTTCGACAGAACGAAGTTTAGCGTTAGCGCTCTACCCATATACTGGAATAAACATGACGCTTGCAAATCAAACAATCATTATTGAACGACAAATGTATCCTTATCCAGACACAACATTATGGAATCTTGATCCTCTCTACTTTGATTATAAGCTCATTCTTGGACAAGTTCTGAAATCTTATCTCGACTCCGTAAGCAAAGGAGTAAATGTCTTCAGCGAAACTGATATAGGATCTTCTGGTGAACTGAAGCGAATTTGGATTCGATTTATTCCGAGTAATACACACTATTGGTTAAGTACGCTTAATCTTTCGCTTCGCGACCCAGACCGCGTTGAAACAAATCCGTCGGGAAGCGCATATCCAGATTTTCTGATTAACTCAAACGGTACGACGCCGAATTCAACGCACAACATTCTTATTTTTGGTTATTATGGACAATTAGACCCCTACATTATTTCTAATTACACACTTTACTTTCGTCACGATACAAGAAATGGTGTTATTAATTGGTCGAGGAAAGAGTCGCCAACACAAACAGGAAACAGCCCCGGAACACCTCCCGGAACACCTCCTCTTGGAGGAAGAAAAATAAACGTTATCATTCAGATTGATGGACAGAATGGATATACACACAGTATGTCTGACGACGTTTATATTAATGACACAAAGAAATTTTTTCCTCAAGTCATTTATCTCGATAATCTTACAGGAGACAGAGGGTGCGTGGCTCTCGGTCCAGGTTGTAATAAAATTGAAATACCTGAATTGCGTCCAACGATTCGATTTTATGAAGGAAATGGAAATCAGCTTGGATCAGGAGGTTCGTCAAGCGGATTTATTGGGCAAACAAACGCATTGATTATCGCTAATTTCAATGAAAAACTTTTTACCCGCATGAATTTGTTGCTTAACACAACATATCTTGAAGCTTACGGAACTCCTAAAGTTCAAACGCAACTTGATGCCTTCAATATGTCTCGAAGTCGTTTTGCGCGCTACGCATAATCAAAAAAGTGTAACTATTCCAGAAGTAAAACAAGCCTTAATAAACTCTTAAGGAGGTCATACCCTTATGTATTTCGCAGTCATCTTTAGAGCGATCTTTTGGATAGGCGTTGCTCTTTCAATCATTTCTCTTTTCGTTGATATTAGCGTTGACATCAGCATATTTCTCTCCGTGCTTGGACTCGGTGTTTTATGTATTATTTATGGGCTCTACGAACAATTTCTGTTCAAAAAAAATGATACTGCTGCTTCACCGCTATCACTTCGCCAATCTGAGCCTCAATACCAACAACCCTCTCCTCTTCTTTCTTCCCAACAACAAACTCCTTCCGTCATTTCAAAATCCCGCCGCCTTCCTTCAGCCGCAACGCGTCGACCGCATCCTCTTTTATCACTTCATCATTTTTTTTCATCTTTTTTCTCTCACGTTTCACGCAAGAAAACATTCCAACAAGATCAGGAGCAACAGCAACAACCTTCACCCCATCATTCATTTGTCCATTACACACCACAATTTGAACACGTGAAAAAACTCTTTCAATTCCATCTTTCTCCCACACGACAAAAAAATCCGCTGCCAGATATTCATGCTGCGCAACTGCCTCAATTCCGCGAACAACAATCCTTCAAACAACCAGATTATCTTTTTGACTGGGAACAAGAAGAACATTATTTACCGACAGGAGCAGAACACCCGCAACCAAACGAATCACTACAAGATGAACATGTCGCCCTCCCGCAGCAGATTTCACTTTCAAAAGACACGCCAAAAACTTCGCCTCTCCGTGAGATTCAACCATTGCCTCAACTAGTATTGCCGCAAGCATCTCCCCAGACGCAGGAACAACAACGCGCAGCACTTCGCGAGTATGTGCACGCGATGATTAAGCAATATTATCCTCTGCCCTTGATACGCGCAGAAGTTCTCAAAGCAGGATGGCCGGAACAGATTGTGCAGACTGTTTTCGCAGCGCTGCAGCCCCGTCAGGAAAAAAAGAAGCAACTGATCATTCTCGGTATTCTTATCGCAGTATTATTCGCTGGTTTGATCGTACTGAACATGCAGGATCTTCTTCTCTTTGGTCAGCTTGTTGAACTGCTCAGCGATGCTTCACCAGAGTTTTACATCGGCGCAAGCATTATTACACTCCTCATCTTTCTCTTTATTGTTATGAAAACACGAAAACTGATTCGCGTCAAGAAGATACGATTTCAACAGGAACAATCGCGGCATGTGCAAGCAATCAAAGAAGAATTACAGCAGCATAAAAAAGGCTTTGAAACTGACTTTGATAGGCTATATCAACTCCTTCAAGAAAAGAAAAAACTGACCGTAAGCGAAGTCGCCGCTGGCTTTGGCGTCTCAAAATCAAAAGCAGAAGAGTGGGGTAAAATATTAAAAGAGCAAGGCATCATCGAACTTCATTATCCGCCTGTTGGGGAGGCAGAGTTACAATGGAAAAAGTAGAAGAATATAAAATTACCGCGGATGACTTAACTATTCCTATCGCGATACTCGGAGGAAAAGGCGTTGTCAAGCAGTATCATGTTTACATGCCGACGATCGCGCCGGGAACAAAAGCGCTTATTGATTATATCAAGCATGGACTTGTGACTGAAGTCGCCATCAGCACCCAAGAAATTCTTGATCCGAAAGCAATCAGCATTTTAAAAGAAAAATTCACCAAACGCGCGCAAGTGCTGCTGAAGGATAAACTGCCGACATTATCACAAGATACTGCGACACTCTTGATTAATATTCTTATGCAGGAAATGCTCGGCTTGGGAGATGTTGAATATTTGCTCGCTGATGAACAACTTGAGGAGATTGTCATTACGTCATCAAAAGAGCCGGTGCGCATCTATCACAAAAAGCATGGGTGGCTTGAAACGAATATTACGCTTGAGAATGAAGATAAAATTCTGAACTACGCGAATATTATTGGAAGAAGAGTTGGGCGACAAATCACGACATTGAACCCTCTCTTGGACGCGCATCTGATTACGGGAGATCGAGCAAACGCGGTCCTGTTTCCTATTTGCACAAAGGGGCATACTATTACTATTCGACGCTTTGCGCGCGATCCGTGGACGCTTGTTGATTTTATTAAAAATAATACCGTAACTTCAAAGTTGCTGGCGTTGATCTGGCTGGCGATTCAATATGAGATGAACGTCTTAATAAGTGGCGGAACGGCAAGCGGTAAATGCGTTACTGGAGATACAGAAGTCTATTTTGCTGACAAAAAAAAGAGAATAGATACAGTTGTAGAAAAAATTATGGAGTCTACGCAACCAAAAAAAATAGCAGACGGATATGTTGCTGATTGCAATGTTGAAGTGCTTACTTTCAATCAGAAAACACTCAAAGTTGAAAAGAAACGAGCATCTCAGGCGTGGAAAAGAACTTCGCCAGATTACCTCTACACGATAGAAACTGCTAGTGGGAGAACCATTACTGTTACTCCAGAACACCCTTTTTTTGTCCATACACAAGGAGGCCAATTTCTTCGTGCAGATCACATGGCAAAGGGAGCAATGATTGCCGTACCGAGAATTATTGACATGAATTCTTGTTCTGCCTTCTTTAATCACTCATTATTCCAACATAATATTATTGAAGAAAATGAACAGTTTATACGCATTAAAGGACGAGGATCTACAAAAACAATCCAATTGCCAAAAACTTCTTCTGGCGGACTCATGCGATTTATTGGCTACGTGGTAGGCGATGGTCATATTACAAAGAATAAAAGATGTATACGATTCTTTAATAATGATAAAGACCTCTTAGATGATTTTAAGCAATTGGGCGAGGAACTCTTTTCCATCAAAGGACAGATCAAACAATATGGACAAAAAACACCTTATGTTCAACTCAGCTCAATTTTTCTCGGACAATTTCTCACAGACGTGTTGGATATACCAGCAGGAAATAAATCCCATATTGTACAGCTGTCTGAAAAACTTCTCTTAACTCCGAAAGAACAACTTAATCAGTTTGTTATAGGCCTCTTTGAAAGTGAAGCCAGTATCAGTAAAAAGAAAAAAGAACTTGAATTTACCAGTGTTAGTAAGACACTTGTCGAGAATGTCGCTTTTATTCTTTCGAGGAATGGCATACTTTGTCATTTTTCCCATAAAAAAACTCGTAGTCGTCTTTTTATCGGTGGCAAAAATCTCAAGCAATACGCACAGCATATAGGTTTATTTTCCAGCATAAAGAAAAATAGCTTGGAAAAAGCGACAAACTCGAAGATTGATTCTCCCAATTTCGATTTCGTACCGGGAATTTCTCAGGATATCGCATACCTCTGCAACGTTATGAGGCTTCGTCATTCTGATATTAAAGGCAATCTCTCACGAGAAGCAATTACCAGGTATGCTTCAGATAAAAGGAGTCCGCAGCGCACTTCTTTGGAAGTTGTTTCTCAAGAACTTATGCAACACTACAACACTCTCTGTGCTTACAAAAAAAAACTTGATGCTTATTTTAGCCGGGCTCGTTTATTGAATGTGCTTCAACACATCAGAAACAAGACCTACATCCCCTGGAAAAGTATAGCCGCATCTTCAGGCGTCGATACATCTACGCTTTATCTTTGGGTTTCATCAAAAGTTCAACCTTCTGAGAAGATCTACACTGTCGCACGATCAGTACTACACGATTATACTGCTTATTCTTCTCTCTGCGCATCAGATTGTCTTTCTCCACAAACATTGCGGATAGAGGGAAAGGAGATTGCAGCTCAACTCGGTGTCCGTGAAGACTTCATTTATCCCTATCTCCGAGGTGAGAGGTCTGAAGCTTCTTTTTATGCACAGGAAATAAAACATGCATTGGCTTCTCTAAAAGAGAACAGAAAAAAAGAGCTTCATGGTATTCATGACGCCATTGATGAGGTTTCGGAAATGGTTTCAGGCCTACAAGAAAACAATATCCCTGAAGTTTTGGAGCACATTCGCACTACCTATCGCCTACAGTATAAATCACGGCGATACATACACAACTTCCTTCAATCAGCAACCCGAGAAGACGTTTTGGAGACCATACAAAAATTACAGCGACTTTCAACATCAGATATTCTTTGGGATGAGATCCGTTCTATCAAAAAAGTTCCAAGCAAAGAAAAATGGGTTTATGATCTCACTGTTGACGGCAATCATACTTTTGTCGCCAACAATATCATTGTGCATAACACTTCATTTCTGAATATTTGTATGCCTTTTATCCCCCATAATCATCGCATCGTTTCGATTGAAGATAGCGTTCATGGAGATTCCTCTCTCTTTTATCTTGAAAATGGAATTGTACACCAGAGCACTATTGGAGATCTTATCGACAGAAAAATGAAAGAATCTAAAAGAGTACTTCCCGATGGGACTGAAATTCACTCTAATAAAAACATAGAAATTTTTTCTGTGGCTCTCGACGGCAAACTAGAACTTCGGAAACCATCCTCTCTCATTCGTCACTGTACTCAAAAAGATCTGTATGCATTTACTTTAGCAAGCGGTAAAAAAATTAAAGTTACCGGCGATCATTCACTCTTTACACTAAAAAATAATAAGTTACACCCTGTACTCTGTGCAAGTCTTCGCATAGGAGATACTCTTGCGACCACACCACACTTACCCATCAAGGACAATAAACTTTGCTTTGATTTTATACAACATCCTACAAAAAATAAATCTGCGCGAAGCAACACTTTTTTTGAGATTTTTAACGATATTATACCTTTACATACGAGTGTTGTAACTTCTCTCATTGATGAACATTCTTCCCTTCATACTGACCTTAAGACTGATGCTATAACTTCTATCAAAAAACAACCTTTTAAAGGATATGTCTATGATCTCTCTGTTCCTGGAACTGAAAACTTTATTTGCGAAAATATTGTTTGCCATAACACTCGTGAACTACAATTGCCCAAGTATCTCTATTGGTGCCCGTTAACAGTCAGACAACCTAATCCTGAAGGGAAAGGAGAAGTCACGATGCTCCACTTGTTAATCAACTCATTGCGTATGCGCCCTGACCGCATCATCTTAGGAGAAATGAGAAAGAAAGATCAAGCAGAAGTTCTTTTTGAAGCGATGCATACCGGACACTCAGTGTACGCGACGGTGCACGCGGACTCTGTTTCTGAAACGATTGAACGACTTGTGAATCCGCCGATTGAAGTGCCTCAAAACTTATTGCTGGGTGTCAACCTCAATGTTGTCATGTTCAGAGATCGAAGGAGAGGATTGCGACGCGTCTTTCAAGTGGGAGAGTTCCTGCCTACTGTTGAGGAGGGAGTCGCGCGCATCCGCCCCAATATTTTGTACCGATGGAAACCATCGACTGATGAAATTGTTGAGCACGGCACATCCATTCGCCTCTTTGAAGAATTGAGCAGGCATACCGGCATGACGTTGGCGCAAATTGAAAAAGATATTCTTCGAAAAAAAGCGATCCTTGATTGGATGGTCAAAAATAACATCCGCCATGTTGACAAAGTTGGCGAGGTCATCCGCAACTATTACTTAGATCCAGACTCCCTGTTTGAACAAGTAGAGAAGGATGGAGGGTACAGCAATTGATCAAAATTCCCTTCGCGTTTTTGCCACCAGGCCTGCTGTATTCCTATTCAAAATATTTTTACTGGCTCGCGCAGCGACTCGAGCCGAAATTTCAATTTCTTACCATTCATTTAGAGCAGACTGAAGCGCGCATCAAACCGATTGAATACATCAGCATGTGCCTCGCGTCGTTGACGGTCTTTTTTGTCTTTATGATCTTTGTCGCGTATATGGCGACTTCATTCAATGTTCCTTTTCTTATCGGGATTGGAGGAGCTGCACTGGTTACTTTATTTGTTTTTTTCCAGCAAATGGCTTATCCAAAACTCGTTTCTTCCCGCCGCATCCGCGGAATTGAGATTAACTTACTGCCCGCGCTTCAAGACATGTATATCCAGTTAAATTCCGGCGTCCCTCTGTTCAACATTCTCTTGAATATCTCCAACAGCGATTATGGCGGCGTTTCAGAAGAGTTTAGCAAAGCTGTACGCGAGATCAATGCCGGGCGCCCGCAACTTGAAGTTTTTGAAGCTATGGCCATCCGCAATCCGAGCATGCTTTTTCGGCGCACATTGTGGCAGCTCGCAAGCGGCATGAAAGAGGGATCTGATATCTCAACATTGATTCATGAAGTGATTCAAGCAGTTTCTGATGAACAAGTGATGCAGATTCAACGCTATGGCGGACAATTGAGCCCCTTAGCGCTTTTCTACATGCTGATCGCGGTTATCGCGCCTTCTCTGGGCATTACGTTTATTATCATCCTCTCTTCATTTATCGCGCTCTCAGAAGCGACAACCAAAGCGGTATTTTATGGACTTTTGATCATTACGTTTTTCTTCCAGATTTTGTTTCTTGGTATGATCAAAACGCGACGACCAACGTTGATGGGGTAAATCATGTACCAACTTATCGCCTCGATCTATCCTGCAAAACTGAAACAGAAATATCAACAGCTTCTGGATTATTGCGGAATTACAACGCCATTAATCAGATATCTTGGCTTCACTACTATTATGAGTATTGTTGCGGGCGTGCTGTTTGGATTGTTGCTCCGCATTTTTCTTGATTTTCCCGTGTGGATTTTAATAATTGGAGGATTTTTTCTAATGCAAGGAACTGTTTTTGCGTGGCTTGTACTCAATGCGGATGCGCGCGCGCGATTTGTGGAGACATTGTTGCCCGACGCGCTGCAATTGATGGCGTCGAATCTACGCGCGGGATTGACTGTTGACCGCGCATTGCTCTTATCCGCGCGACCTGAGTTCGGCGCGTTTAAGGATGATATCAATCAAGTTGGAAAGGAGCTGGCGACAGGAAAAGAATTAAGTGAAGCGCTTCTCAATCTTGGCAGACGCATTAGATCAGATCATCTGAAAAAAACATTTCAATTGATTATTTCCGCGATGGCTTCCGGCGGAGAATTAGCTGACCTCTTAGAACAAACCGCGAATAATCTGCGACAGCAAAAACTTATTGAACAACGCATCCGCGCAAGTGTTTTAGTATATGTTATTTTTATTTTCTCAGCGATTGGATTTGGGTCGCCGATGCTTTTTGGATTGAGCACGTTTCTTGTTGAAGTGATCACTGATATTTTTAGCAAAGTACAACTGCCTCCGACAGGAGCTGGCACATCCCTTCCCCTTTCATTTACCAAAGTAAGCGTTTCTGTCAGTTTTATCAATACCTACACTCTTTTTTCCCTGCTTATGACGTCTTTCATGGGATCACTTATTTTAGGTCTTATTTCAAAGGGAAAAGAAAAAGAAGGATTGAAATTTCTTCCGATTCTTGTTATTTTAACGATTAGTTTGTATTTCCTCGTCAAGTTCCTCATTGGCCTGCTCTTAGGAGGATTGTTTGATTTCTAACAGTCATAACGATTCGAAAGATATTTATAGGGCTATACCTTCCTTGATTTTGTTATGGAAAAGAATGTTTCATTTAGAGAACAGATATATATTTTTTATTGAGGAAGAACAATGCCTGCAGCACCAAAAATTCAACGCATTCCGACTGGGATTCCTGGACTTGATGGATTAATTCAAGGAGGCTTTAAGATAGGCACGATTAATCTTGTGGTCGGCACCGCTGGATCTGGAAAAACAACATTCGCGATGCAGTTTATTGTTGAGGGATTAAAACGAGGCGAACCCGGCATTTTTATTACGTTTGAGGAGAAGAAGAAAAAACTTTTTGAAGACATGCTTGAGTTTGGCTGGAATCTCGCTACGTATGAAGAACAAGGAATTTTTCGTTTTATGGAATATACACCAGAACAAATCAAACGCGTTCTTGTTGAAGGTGGGGGCACTATCGACTCACTTATCTCTGAAATGGGCGTTCAACGGCTGGTCATTGACAGCATCAGTTCATTCGCGTTATTATTTCAGGATCAGCTGACGCAAAAAGAATCCTCACTTGCTTTATTTGATCTTATCAACAGCTGGGGATGCACCGCGCTTCTTACATCGCAAGCGGTTCAAGTTGGACCTGATGATCTGGCAACACAACTGCAATTTGAGGTTGATTCCATTATTCTCCTCTACCACTTTAAGCGCAAAGGCCTCCGTGAGCGCGCGTTGGAAGTATTGAAAATGCGTGGAACGAAAACAACGGAGAAAACTGTCCGCCTCCTTTTTGAGGATCATGGCATTCGTCTCGACCAGAAGGATGTTGTCGTGATTTGATGTTTCTTATTACTTGACGTAACGGCATCTTTTTAAAATCCTGATCTCGTAGCTTCGTTGATAAAAAATTATATTGTCTACGCGACAGACGCTTTTAAGAAATTATTCGAAATGTTGGATGGGAGTGAACACATCTGAATTGAGAAGATAAAGAAACAATTTTACTTATCCACTTTCTTTTCTTACAGCAGCATACACATAATATAACCCGGCAAGCACTACTAAGATTAATACGCCAATAAATAGTTTTGGAAACAGATTTCGCTTTCCCTCGCCGCATTTTTTGAGCGTGCAACTTAATGAGAGACATTCGTAGTCTTCCTTGCAGGCATCGCTGTCTTGTTTTTGATCGATCCACGCGTTTGTTGCGGCAAGACAATATCTTCCCTGATTGACTGTTCCCTCTGGAGCACATGCATTGCTGGTTGGACAACCTTGCTGCGTCGTTACCGCGCATCTTTTCGGCGTTCCCGCGCATTCTTCTGTCGTACATGGATTTTTATCATCACAGTCGCTTGCTTGGGTACATTTATCGACGACAGCGCAGTCTTGATCTTCTGGCGCGTCACAACTTTTTGGACAACATCCATCGCCTGAGATACATGCCGCGAGTTCTTGGAAGACGCATTTGTTTGGATATGCTGAGACCTCGCATGTTGCTGTCGTGCACACATCCGCATCTGCGCAATCTGCATCAACAAAGCATTCATTTTTTGCGCCAGAACGCGTAATATTTTCAATGCAGCGATTTCCCTGGCAAAGCATGGCTGCGCTCAGACAACCGCAGTCTGCGCAACAAATCGTGCTGTCTTCTCCTATTCCGCACGCGCCATCACCACACACGATATTAACGGTAATATCCATTATGACTCGTGGAGGAGAACGGGATAATCCATAGACATAGATAGTTGCGCCATTAATTAATGTTGTTTTATTATCTTCCACATATTCTGTTACACCATCAACATCGAGATTTACGCCATTACCTTGAATGCCAGTTACTGTGATGTTTTTTCCATTGATTACTACACCTCCGGGAATGTCAAGAATTACTTTCTGCGTTGTTGCAGCAACCATCATTGCGTTGAGCGTGAAAAAGAATATCCATGCCCAGATTTTTCTTTGTTCCTGGCGCACGAGCATCAGATCCATTTTTTATTGTAAAAAAAGAATAACGTGATCATACTTGAAATAACTAAAATACCAGCGATGATCCAAAATGCCTGCGCATGCTCTTGAAAAGGAAGCTTGATGTTCATTCCGTAGGCGCTTGTGATTACTGTTGGAACGAGGAGCACCGCAGTAACAGCTGTCAAGTATTTCATAACCGCATTAATCCTGTTTGACACATTGCTGACGTGCACTTCTAAAATTGTTGTCAATCGTTCGCGGCAGATTTCCAAGGTTTCATTGATCTGCATAAGCTCAATATTCAAGTCGATGAACAGCGATTTTTCCCTGATGAGCGGAACATTCTTGATCAATTCTGTTATGACATTCCGATTGCCAGACACTGATTTTTTGAGATAGAGCGAGCTGTTTTTCAAGGCAAAGATACGCTGCTGTACCCGAGCATTGTCTTTTCCCGTCATCACATCATTTTCGATCATTTCAAGAGACTCCTCAATGTTCTCAAGCATTTTCTCTTTTCCTTTAATGAGATGATAGAACAAACGAAGCAGGATAATGTCAGCTCCCGCATGAAACATCTGGACAGCTGTCTGCGGATTTGCCTGCAACTCTTCAAAAAAATTTAGTTTGTCTGTATGAATAATAATCATGTATCTTTTTGTCAAGAATATGCCGATAGGACCGCAGCGCTTGGCTTCTTCATTGCAATGAGCCTGGCTGTAAATAATTAACGCGTAATCTTTCGCCTGGCGTATACGAGCACTTTCATTCAGATCGAGACAATGCCGAATATCGCTGGTCGGAATGCTGAAAATATGATGGATCTCCTTGAGTTCATCTACTGTCGGATCAGCAACATCAATAACGCTTATAGTTTTATTGAAATTTATCTGTTTAATATCCCCTTCTACAACACCTCTTTCCGGTGTCAGCATTAAACACCTGATCATACCACTACCATACTCTTTTTCTGTATATAAATATAGTGTTGTGAGTTGCAAATGAAAGCCATTTACCTTCGTATTGAAAGACTGAACAAAGATTTATATATGTCCTCTCTTCACTCTTCATAATGCCTGGAAAAGAAAAAAAAGGATCAGGGAAGAAAAAGAAGCCAAACGTCTGTGATGTGTGTTAAGAACATCTTCCGAATGGGAAAAATGGGGTTGAACATAATTAATATCTCCTTCTGAGCGATTCTTTGCCTTTTTTATCCATCGCAAACTATATAAGATTCTTTCGCCAGAAAAAAGACTGTTATGGGATATCACGACAGCGAAATTTCAGAGGTGTTGCGGCAGAAACGCACATCGCTAGAAGGGCTGACAGCAGCTGAAGCGCAACAACGAATCTTAGAAGTTGGCGAGAACAAGATCACTGAAGAAAAACGGCGCTCTGTCTTCCTTATTTTTCTGCAGCAATTCAATGATTTTGTCATTTACATTCTTCTTGCAGCGGCGCTGATTTCTTTTTTTGTGCAGGAATACTTAGATGGTTATGTGATCCTTGCGATCTTGGTGTTTAATGCCTGCCTCGGTTTTTTTCAGGAATATAAAGCAGAACGCGCAGTTGCTCTTTTAAAACAGCTCACGACGTTAAAAACACGTGTGCTTCGGAACGGAAAGACCATTGAAATTCCCTCGTCGCAACTTGTTCCCGGCGATATTGTTCTTCTTGAAGCAGGAGATAAGGTGCCTGCGGATATGCGCATTATTGAATCAAATAACTTAGAAACGAATGAGGCGGCACTGACTGGCGAAAGTATGCCGTGCCATAAACAAGTTCAGCCGTTGAAGAAATTATGCAATCTCGCAGAACGGAGCAATATGCTGTACTCTGGAACGATTGTTGTTCGAGGAACAGGCAGGGGCGTTGTTGTCAATACTGGTATGCAGACAGAAATTGGACATATCGCGCAGATGGTGCAGTCCGCGGAAAACCATACTACTCCCTTACAAATAAAATTGAGGGAACTTGGAAAATTTTTAGGCTATTTGACGCTCGGCATTTGTTTGTTTGTGTTTCTTCTGCAATGGTTTCGCAGCAAGGCATTATTTTCTACGTTGTTGACTGCGTTAAGTTTGGCAGTTGCCGCTATTCCCGAAGGACTGCCTGCTGTTGTAACTGTTTGCCTTGCGCTTAGCGTACAACGGATGATCAAGAAAAATGCGCTGATCAAACGGTTGAAGAGCATTGAAACGTTGGGAAGCGTGACGGTTATCTGCAGCGATAAAACTGGAACACTCACGCAAAATGAAATGACAGTGAAAAAACTATTTGCGAATGGCCAGATTATTGATGCAACCGGACAAGGATATAACACAACAGGCGCTTTTTTTATTCAGGGAAAACAAGTCGATCCTCGAGATATTACTCGGCTCCTAACCATTGCGGCGAGCTGCAACAACGCGACAGAAGAAACTGGCGATCCAACAGAACGCGCACTTTTATTCGCGGCGCTGAAAGGAGGCGTTAACAAACAACAACGCATCGGCGAGATTCCGTTTGAAACAGAGAAACGATTTATGGCGACATTGCACCGCGGCGTTGATTATTACAAAGGAGCGCCTGAAGTTATTTTAGCTATGTGTCATTTTATTGAAATTGATGGCAGAGTGCGCAGACTTATTTCTCGAGACCAGGAAAAAATTCTCGCTGTGAATGAGCAGTTTGCGCAGCAAGCACTGCGTGTTCTGGCGATGGCTTACAAACAAGGAGATCAGATGTATTTTGTTGGGTTGATGGGCATGATTGATCCTCCGAAAGACGGCGTGAAGGAAGCCATTGAAC
>JBBSXE010000004.1:0-8273 GCA_038045925.1 Nanobdellota archaeon | reverse complement strand
TGTTGTTGGCGTTAATACCGCTTTTACTGTTGGATCAATCGACACTGTTATCAGGCTCGATGGATTTGTTGCTGTTGGCGGTTGTAAGATTGCATTTGTTGTCGGTGTTGAAGGAACTGTATCAACAACATTCTGGCTTACTGCAACCATTTGCTTCTGCACGGGAATTTGCAACTGCGCGGAGCCAACTGAAACGACATTTTGATCACTTACTCCTTCTGTTGTTGAATAATAATCATCTTTGCTCTCTTTATCATACGATTTTGAAAAATAGTCCCATACGATATCAATATCAAAGCGTTCGCACGCCTGCGCTTTTTCTTCAGTGCCGAGATACTTAATTTCGATTAACGGGCTACCAATGCTATGTTTATTTCCCGCGTAGGGTTGCGTTATTTCAACGAAGTGTCCATATGGACCAATGACAAACGATTTGAGTTCTCCTGTTTTAAGATAAAATGCATCTCCTTCATCCCGATCTTTTTGCCGTTCTAATATCGTTTGCAGATCTTCTTTTTCTGCATCTTCATTAACAGGTCTCGGCATAACTTGTATTCCGTAAGCAGAGTTATCTTGTACAATCTGTGCTGCTATTCCTTGCGCTGGAAGCATGACTAACCATGCGAGCACCATTGCCAATATGACTTTTATGCTTTTTTTCATCGTTGCTTCCTCCATCCTTATCTTCATTTGTTTTATTTTTTTAAGTTTTTGCGTTTTTTTGATTTTCGATTGGCTCTGCACTCTCAATCTTTTTTTCATTTCTTATTTTCTTGTGGAGAAGAGAGTATCGCGGTTTTACCCGACGTTACTCCCGAACTCCACTGAGAGGTTTAGGTTGAGTACACAACCACAACTCTCGGAACATTATTAATATCTTGAGTGGACTTTACAGCACATCATACTATAAATTGAGATCCTTTTTTTTGTTTTTCATGTATTTTCTGACCATTTTACTTTTTAAGGATGATTATTCCTTTTCCATAAACCAGTCGGTCAATTTTACCTTCTTTAGTTTTCCTATTTTTTCAACAGTAATTATCTTTTTGTATTCTAACGCGGTATACACTCGCACAAGAGAGGTCTTGGGAATGCCTGTTTCATAGCGTATTTTTGCTTGCGTGCTCTTTCCCTCACTTTCCAGAAGAAACTGAACAACTTTTTTCTCACGCTCATTTACGATATTTAACAAATCTCGTTGACGCTTGGTCACCTTTTGTTCGGGTGATTTTTCTTGCAGTATGTTTTCTTTTTCTCTTTGTTTGCTCTGTTGTTGAATCTCATTTCTCTCTTCCTGCTTCTTCCTCTGTTTGAGCATGCGAATGCCAGCAAAAATAACTCCACATACGACGATAACCGCGATGCTTAAAAATATCCATCTGGAAACGCTTTTTCCGATAGTTGATCTATTGAGCGCGATTGTCACTTCTGATAGGCTTCCCTGCACGATGGTTATTTTTTGATAGCCTACAGAAGAACCGAAGATTGCAGTCATCTGACAATCTCCTGCCGGAAGATAGAGGCTTTCAAAAGAACCGAATTTGTCCGTTGTCTCAGGCACACGATCCGCATAGCCTTTATCACACGCAATTTTTAACGAGGCTTGCCTCACGAGATTATTGAGATTATCGAGCACTGTACCTTGCACTGAACCAACAGGGAGAAGCGCTACTGTTTCTTTTTTGTCTTCTTTGAGTTCGAATGCATGAATGCCAGTATAATCCTTTCCTTTCGTATTTAAGTTATCAACATAAAAACTTAGTTCATACGTTCCTTCCTCTAGCTCTAAATTAAAGGAGCTTTTATCGATGAACGAAGAAATTGTTTTTTGCACATTTTTTTCTTTATCTTTGATAACCACTTCAATCAGCACATTACTTACATCTTCATTCTTGATCGCATCCTTCATTGCAAGTGTTACTGTATATTTCTCCTGTATCTCTTGCGCATGAACGATCATACTGTTTATCAACAAACACCAGAATACGATTACAACAATTTTATACGGAGTCATTGTATAACATCAAAATCGATAGTAAATGTTTTTCCTCTGATTTTTTCATCGGCAGCGTATTTTCTTTTTTCTCTTATATCTTTTGCAATCTTTAAGTCTTTCGCGCCTACTTTCTCCTTTATTTCTTCAGCGAACGATTCCAGATCATACTCTGCCGCAATCACGAGACTGATCCTATCTTCTTTTTTCAATCCCGCTTCTTTTCTCATCGATTGAATTTTTCTACAGAGCTCTCTGCAAAATCCCTCCGCTTCTAATTCTGGCGTGATTGTTGTATCTAATATTATGTTTATCATTTCCGCTGCGTTTTGCGCATCAACGCTGATTTTTTTAAGATTTGTCTGCTGCTTGACCAGGTCTCCGAGACGCTTGATTGCTTCAGCGTACTCTTTCTTTGCTGTCTTGACTATCGCTTGCTGGAGCGGCCAACGGACGCCGATGTTCGCTTTTTCCCGCTGGGCTAAAATTTCTGTAACAATCTCCCGCACATACTTCATCTGTTCTTCGAGAAGTTTATCTGTTGTTTCTTCTTTTGGCCAGGATTCAAGGTGGATCGAGCCGCTTCTTTTAAAAAGATCATCATAAATATATTCTGTAATGTATGGCGCTAATGGCGCAAGCAGACGAAGAACACGGTCAAAAACATACCAAAAAACATAGCAGAGACTTTCATCTTTTTCATTTGCGCGATCCCTGATGAGCTTGATATACCATCGCGAGAGATCATCGTTCACAAATGCCGTGAGCAGCGAAGATACTTTGTGGTAATTGTGATTTTCTATCTCTTCAGTTACTTCTCTGATGACGGAGTTTGTCTTTGAGATCAGCCAACGATCCTCAATCTCCAGCTCTTTCGGTTTTTTTGCTGAAAACACCATAGGTTTTACAAAGAGATAGCAATTCCAAAGGATCTTCAAGAAAGGAAGAATTGCCTGATTGATCGTGTGCACTCCGAATTTTTTCGCATCTCCCGGTTCAGTCGCGCAAAATTGCAGACGCACCGCATCAATACCGACTGCGTTAAACACATCCCAAGGATTCACTATATTGCCTTTTGATTTTGACATCTTTTCGCCTTTTTCATCCAGTAACAGGCCAGCGCAGACAACATGCTGATATGCATTTTTATGAAAGAGCAAGGTTCCCAACGCGTGCAGTGTGTAAAACCATCCTCGCGTTTGATCGAGCGCTTCCGCAATAAAACTATACGGAAAACTCTTTTCAAAAAGCTCTTTGTTTTCGAACGGATAGTGATATTGAGCGAATGACGCAGCACCTGAATCATACCAACAATCGATCACGTCAGGAACACGCCACATTTTACTTTTGCACCGATTGCAGTCTATGGTTATTTTGTCAACGTACGGCTTGTGCAAGTCAATTCCATCGAGCGATTCATTTGCTTTCTCCTTTAACTCAGCGATGCCGCCAATCGCAATTTCATGACCTTGATCACAGCGCCAAATCGGCAGAGGAGTTCCCCAGAATTTATTTCTGCTTAACGCCCAATCTTTTACATTCTCCAGCCAATTGCCGAAACGGCCTTCCTTGAGATGTGATGGAACCCAACAGATGTTTTCATTATTCTTTATGAGCTCATCGCGCAGTTCTGTCACGCGGACAAACCATGACATCGTCGCGTAATAAATTAATGGTGTACTACACCTCCAGCAATAGGGATAACTGTGCATATATTTTTCTTTTTTGAACATATCATTTTTTTCTTCCAATGCTTTGATAATTTTGTAATCTGTATCTTTGACAAACATTCCCTGATACTCTGGAATTTCTTCTGTGAATTTTCCATCTTCTTTGACTGGCTGTATAAACGCGAGATTATTTTCTTTGCATACTTCGTAATCGTCCTCACCGAATGCGCCCGCTATATGCACAATACCTGTTCCTTCGTCTGTTGTCACAAAATCCGCGAGAACAACTTTCCACGCAGGCTTATCGAGTTTTCCGACGAAATGCGAGAAAAGCGGTTCGTACTCCATGCCTTTGAGATTTTTTCCCACTATTTCCTCTTTGATTACAGGATTTTCAAAATATTTTTGGACAAGATCTTTCGCGAGCACATATTCTTCACCGTTTTGTTCAACAACCGCATACTGGAGTTTTTCCTGGACCGCTAACGCAACATTTGACAAAAGCGTCCATGGGGTGGTTGTCCACGCAAGGAAGTATCTGTTCTTTTTATGTTCCATTCTGAACTTTACGGTGACTGCTGTTTCAGCAACATCTTTATATCCCTGCGCTACTTCGTGAGAACTTAAAGGAGTTTCACATCGTGGACAGAGCGGAACAACTTTATGCGATTCATAGAGCAATCCTTTTGTGTACAATTCTTTCAATGACCACCACACACTTTCAATGTATTCATTATCCAATGTCCTGTAGGGATTTTCCAAATCGACCCAGTACGCCATCTTTTCTGTGAGCCTGTTCCATTCCTTGATATATTCAAACACACTTTCGCGACACTGCTTGATGAATTTATCTATGCCATAATGTACAATTTCTTTCTTCGAGTTTAATCCGAGTTTTTTTTCAATCTGCACTTCAACGGGCAAGCCATGGCAATCCCAGCCTCCTTTTCTCGGTACAGAAAACCCCTGCATGTATTTGAAGCGGCAAAAAAGATCCTTGAAAACGCGAACTTCAACATGATGCAATGCTGGCGGCGCGTTTGCTGTCGGTGGACCTTCAAGAAATGCAAACAACGGACGACCTTTTGTATCTTGCAGTGACTTTTTTATTGCCGCCTCGTGTTTTTTCCACAGTTGCGCAACTTTTTCCTCAATGTGCTTGAAGTCGTACATATTCTGAACGAGCAATTTTTTGTTTAAATACCTTATTATGCCCTTCTCTGCCTGTGTTTCTTGTTTGAGGAGCAAACCTTTATATACTCTTTCTTCGTTAGTTTGTACAGCTTAAGATAGGGGGGACGTGAATTCTCTTTATTTTAGGTACATAGACATCAACAGATAAGGAGTGAATACATACCATGATGCATGATCGACCATTTATGAGAAAGAGTTTTGCCCCAGTTCGCGTTGGGGATGTTGTTGACCTCACTATTGAGGCAGTTGGAGAAAAAGGTGATGGCGTCGCTAAGGTCAAAGGATTTGTTATCTTTGTGCCGAAGGCAAAGCAAGGAGAAACTGTCAAAGTCAAGATTACTCGCGTTCTGCAAAAAGTCGGTTTTGGAGAGATTGTTGGAGCAGAGGGCGCCGCAGCAGAATCTTCTGGAGAAGAAGGACAAGAGTCTGAATCTTCTGAAGCGCGATCTGAAGTCATCGATGAGGAAGGATCTGACGACGCATCTTCTGATTATAAAGATGATGAAGGTCAAGATCGAGAAGACTTCTAATCTTTTTTTATTTATGTTTTAGCACTTCTTCCCAACCCTATAAAACCTTATAAACTAATTTATTTTCTCTCATTTTATGTCAGAAGAAACGCATTCCCTCTGGATTGAAAAATATCGACCGCAGACGTTTGATGAAGTTAAGGGACATACTGCGATTGTTGAACGGCTACGCGCATTTGTTGCGCAGAAAAATATTCCGCATATACTCTTAGCTGGGCCGGCCGGCGTGGGAAAAACGACGATAGCGCTTATTATTACAAAGACATTATTCGGTGAAAATTGGCGGCAGAATACGTTAGAAACAAACGCGAGTGACGAACGAGGGATTGATGTTGTTCGCGAAAAGATAAAAGATTTCGCCAGAACAAAAGCAATGGGCACTGACCTTCCTAAAATTATTTATCTCGATGAATGTGACAGCTTAACAAAAGAAGCGCAACAAGCCTTGCGGAGAACGATGGAACAGTATTCCAGGAGCGCGCGATTTATCCTCTCGTGCAATTACAGCAGCAAAATTATCGATCCTGTACAAAGCAGATGCACTGTCTTTCGTTTTAAACCTCTTGAGAAACATGAGCTTATTGATATTATTAAATCTGTTGCAAAAAAAGAAAATCTTGTTCTTGATGAGAAAGCACTTGACGCTATTGCCACTATCAGCGAAGGAGATGTCCGCAAAGCAGAAAATGTTTTGCAAAGCTGCAGCGCCATGGGAAAACATATCACAGAAAAAACGATTTACGAAATTGTCAGCGCTGCGCGCCCTGAAGAAGTTCTTGATGTCTTGGAAACTGCCTTGAAAAAAAACTTTATACAGGCACGGGACAAACTGCTGAGCACCATGTTGAGGCATGGATTATCTGGAATTGATATTATTAAGCAAATCCAAAAAGAAGCCTGGAATTTGAAGGTAAGCGATGAAAGCAAAGTCGCGATTGTTGAAAAATGTGGTGAAACCGAGTTCCGCATGGTTGAGGGAAGCGATGAATTTGTCCAATTGGAAAGCTTGCTCGCGAGCATCAGCCTACTACAATGATGGGAAATCTTCCGTGGATCCAGAAATACCAGCCGAAAACAGCCAAAGATATTCATGGAAATCGCGAAGCATTGGAAAAGATTAGGCGCGGCATCCTCGCAAAACAGCCTCTTCTTGTTTATGGACCAATCGGTTCTGGAAAAACTTCCAGCGTTCTTGCGCTTGCACGTGATTTTGATTACGAAATTTTGGAAGTCAACGCATCTGACAGCAGAAATAAAGAACAGATTGAAACCATCGTTGGGAGCTCCTTGCAACAACAAAGCTTATTTCACCGCGGAAAAATTATTTTAGTTGATGAAGTTGATGGCATTGCAGGAAACCATGATCGTGGAGGATTGCCAACATTACAAAAACTTCTTGAAGAAGCGAAGCAAGCAGTTGTTCTTACTGCAAATGATCCGTGGGATTCGAAATTTAGCACGTTACGGAAAAAAACACAGCTTATTGAGTTTAAGAGACCTGATACTCTTACTGTTATTTCTGTACTCCAATCTCTTTGTCGACAGGAGAACATTGCAGTTCAGGAATCTGTTTTAAAACATCTCGCGCGGCGGAGCGACGGAGATATCCGCGCCGCTATTAATGATCTGCAGCAGATTGGCGAAGGGAAAACAGCAATCACTGAAGAGGATCTTGCTTCTTTGGGAGATCGCAAGCGGGAGCAGACTATTCAGCAAGCACTGCAGCTTATTTTTAAAAGCAAACAAACGACAGACGTTTTAGAAGCGTTTGAACATGTTGACATGGAGCTTGATGAAATCTTTTTGTGGATTGACGAAAACTTGCCGAAAGAATATCAGCGAGAAGATTTGATGCGGGCATATCGCATGTTAAGCACGGCAGATATTTTTAAGCGGAGAATCACGCGATGGCAACATTGGCGTTTTCTTGTTTATATTTATGCTTTTTTAACAGCTGGAATTGCGCTTGCGAAGAGGGAAAAACATCCTGGATTTGTACAATATCAGCGAACGACGCGACTTTTAAAAATTTGGATGGCTAATCAGAAAAAAGCGAAACAGAAAGCACTCGCTGAAAAACTCGGAGATGAGCTTCACGGGTCAACGAAGAGAATTGTAAAAGAGATCATTCCTTATGTTCGTTTGATGCTGAAATATAATAAAAAAGAAACATTTGGATTGAATAAGGAAGAAGTGCAATGGATGATCAAGTGAGGATAAGCTTATAAATCATTATAAAATTTTACTTCTTACCAATCACAGGAGTATCTTGAACAATGAAAATCAGCGAATTGAAAGTGCGACAAGGAAATGTGGAAACAGAGGGAGAAATTACGAAAAAAGAAGAACCGAAAACCTTCAATAAATTCGGGAAAGAAGGAAAAGTCTGCAATGCTACTCTTACAGACGATAGCGGCGAGATTAAATTAACGCTGTGGAATGAGCAAGTAGATCAATTTGCCGTCGGAGATAAAATCAAGATTACGAATGGCTATGTGAATGAGTTTCAAGGAGAGAAACAGTTAACCTCTGGACGATTTGGAAAGATTGAGAAGATTTCGTGAGATTTTGATTTATTATTCATTTAATCTGTTCTCGATATTATTCCTGCCTCTCTTCTTCACTCCACCCTTTCTTTTGGTGTTGAGGGAAAAAAGAAAGATGTGCCTGGAAAAACGTTTAAAATTTCATGCTTCTTAATTTAGCCACTCGACTTTTATGGTCTGGATGCGTAGAAAATAAGTTCATGAATGCTTGTCCCGAGAGCGGATTCGCGATAAAAAGATGCGCTGTTGCCTGTGTTGCAAAACCACGAGGCATTTTTACTGTATGCAACTTTTCCAACGCTGATGCCAGAGCAGAACCATTATGCAAGTATTTTGCTCC
>JBBSXE010000003.1:0-16185 GCA_038045925.1 Nanobdellota archaeon | reverse complement strand
AATTCCCAGCATGGAAGCATACTCGTATTTTTTCATTTCTTTATTGCCATAGAGCATGCTGCCGCTATAATCGAGAACGACATGCACGGTTAAATTGCGTTCAGCTTCATAGCGCTTAACGTGAAGCTTGTCTGTCCGCGCATAGACTCGCCAATCTATTTTTTTGTAATCTTCTCCAGGCGCATAGAGCCCATGATCTTTGAAAAGAGTTCCTTGCCCTGATTGAGTGCTTGATTGTTGTCCAGTATAGTTTGAAGTAACGCGTTTAGTAATGATAAGATTCATTCGTCGCAAGTGATGTAAAAAATCAGTCTCAATCATCGTAGTAAATATTTAACAACATCGTCTTCGTCAAAGTTGTTTCTTTCAGCTTCAAAATTGAGAATAATACGGTGCCGTAAAATAGGAAACGCCATCAGATCAATATCTTGCTTCGTTACAAAGTTTCTTCCCTCAAGAAGAGCGTTTGCCTTCGCGGCAAGAATAAGACCAATGCTTGCGCGCGGAGATGCGCCATACTCAATCAACTCTTTTTGTTTTCTTGTTTTATTGATGAGCTCAATGGCATATCGTTTAATATCATTTGCAACAGGTATTCGTCGGACAAGCTCTTGTAATTGTGCGAGCATGGCCTTAGAAATGATCGGCTGCAGTTTTACTTGTGTTTTGGAAGAAGATTCAGTCATACGATTGACAATCTCCATCTCTTCCTCTGCCGTTGGGTACGTTGCTTTAATCTTAAATAGAAAGCGGTCGCTTTGCGCTTCTGCGAGAACATAAGTTCCTTCCTGCTCAACAGGATTCTGCGTCGCCAAAACAAAAAACGGTTCCTCGAGTTTAAATGTAGTATTTCCGACGGTAACTTGCCGTTCTTGCATTGCCTCAAGGAGTGCGGACTGTGTTTTTGGAGTTGATCGATTCACTTCATCCATAAGCACAATATTCGCGAAGATCGGTCCGTGTTGAAATTTAAACTCTCTTCCGCTTCTTCCTTCTTCAAGAACATAGGTTCCTGTAATATCTGAAGGCATAAGGTCAGGGGTTCCTTGGATGCGTGAAAATTTCATGTCCATCAATTGTGCAAGCGTGCGTACAGAAAGTGTTTTTGCAAGCCCTGGATATCCTTCAACAAGCACATTAGCATTACACAAAATCGCAATGACCATTTGGCGAATAACTTCTTGCTGACCAACGACAACTTTCCCTATCTGTGCGAACACATCAGCAAAAATTTCTTTTACTTTCGTGAGAGATTCAGCGGTCATGGTGATTTTTGATTAATGCGTTTGAAATAATTTTCGACAATGCTTTTTTGGCTGTCGCTAATTTTTTCTTGAGAGTTTCCGCTACCAACAGCATTTCCGCTCGTGCCGGTGCTTTGTTTTGTAAATGTTTTTCCTTGATTGTTCGGATCATACGCTCCAATATTTACGAGTCCTTTCATTTGGCTTAACTCCAAGATTTCTTCTTTGTCTCCATATTGAGGGACTGTTTGTTCACTATAAATCTCATCAGGCGCTTCCTCGCTCCCATCGAGAAATTGTTCGAGGTTAACGTCTTGAGTGAGAGCGATGTCTCCAAGAGGATTGTCTGCAAGAGCAGATCGTGTATTTTTAAAGGTTATGTCTTGTGTTTGAAAAAAAGAGAAGAGAATGATAAGCCCGAGAGCTGTTGCAAATTTAGAAAGCATGTGTTTGCTACTTAAAAACTTCGAAACTTTCACCAGATTAAGGTGCTGCATAACATCATGATGGAGGCTTGAAGCAATATCATCGGTTCGTTCCTTATTGTCTGCGGAAGTGCGCAGCCGCCATTCAAGTTCAGGGATTCTTTCTTCAACATCGCCAAAGCCAAGTTTTTTATGTTTCTGGATATAAACATACAAAAAATAAGGGATCGTTGGAATCAACGCATAAACAGCGGAAATTGAAAAAAATGAGATCACAAGCGAAAAAATGAGAAATACGATAAACGCATTGACGAAGCTGTAAATGAAGCTTGCAAAAGATAATACGCGTTTAACGCGCCATAATGCCTGTTCAAGAATGTTCATGATGAGGTGATATTACAGTCGTTTGGATCTTCATTGAATATATTTTTAACACAGGCTTTCCACAGCTTTATTTCTGTGCTTTTCTGGGCTATTGTAGTATTTAAATTAAGAAGGTTTGCTTCTCTGAAAATAACTTCTTTCTCTAAATCCGCGATTTCTTGTTCAAGCGATTGTTTCTCTCGGCGAAGTTGGTCTGACTGATCGCTTAAATTAAACTCCATCGCTGCTTTTTTCTTGAGCTCGTGTTTTGTATCTTCAAGCGCTTCAGTGAGATCATCTGTTTTTGTCTGGAATTGCGATAGTTCCATAGTTTTCCGATCATACGCGTCTTGAAGTGTGGCTATCTGGCCTTTATAATAGAAAAAAATACTGATAAGTATTAAAATAAAAATAATGCCGAGAATGATAAGGCTGAAAAACGATCCAGACTTCTGAGGCTTTTGTTGGTTTCGAAACTGGTGGTCTGCAGCATAGTTTCCATAGCTGCTTTTTGGTTTTAAAGCACCAGGATCAAAAGGATGTAACTCCTTCAATCGTTCAAGTTCTTGGTTAATCGCTTCAAGTTTTTTTCTTCTGCGTTGCTGGACATAATTTGAGATAAATCCCATAAGGACAGTAAGTGATCAAAATTATTTATATACTTTTGTGTTCAGCGATGCGGCGGGCTGCGATTTCCACGAGATAAAGAAGTAAAGCTGCTAAGATAAGTATCCAGCCATAATATGTTTTGCTTTCTTCAGGTCTGGTTTCTTGGGTAACAAGTTGTGAAATGATAGCTCCGACGGTTTCTGGAGTGTAGAGGATTCCTCCAGTTGCAGAAGTAATGCTCTGCAGCTGTTTGCTAATGCCGACGCCTTCGAGCTCTTTGTTGTAATTAACTGCATATTCTGTGTTTAATAACTTCTGAAATCCAAGTGTCGAGGGAATAAATGTTCCACTATAGCTGTCTCCTCCTTTTTTGTAAAAAGAAATGCCAGCAACTGAAGGTTGTTGAGCATCTTTGACAAGGATTTCAGTGCTACGGCCAAGATTTGTGTCAGGAATCGAAATAAATGTGCTGCTTTTCTTTTCAGGATCGCCAATAAGCCAGTTTAATGTTGCTGTAAAAAAAAGAGAATCTTTTCCTTGCAGAAGCTGTCCTGCCCAGATGCTTCCATCGTCAGTGCCAATAACAGCGACTCGCCCAACACCATACCTCCATACAGAGAGAAGGGGTTCTCCGGTATCTGCGGTGACAAGGAGGTTTGCTGTGTTTTTAGGAATGACATTATTAAATCCCGTGATCTTTCCTCCAATATCAAGATTTTGTGTGATAAAATGAGTGTCGTCTTTAACCAGCAACGAGAATGAATCTTTTGTTTCTCCTGCATTAGGGTCTCCAAAGAGCAGCCGTACTTGTTGTGCAGTTTCTTCTCCATGAAAATAAGTTCCTCCTGATGCAATCGCGACAGATTGTACCGCAGTGACGCCGTACGAAGCATCAGACCATTTTTTACACTCTCCAGGTTTGTTAGGGTCATACTGAACACAAGGATCGCCGACACCAATGCTGTGGATAGTAATTCCTCTGTTTTTTCCATCCGCTGCAAGTGAGCGTGCTTCACCCATGCCGCCAGATTTTCCGTCAGTAATAAAGAGGATGTTTTTTGCGCCGCCAGCAGCATCAACCATAGAGATAGCTTGCGCAAGTCCTGAAGGAACATACGTATTCCCGCTGCGAACAAGTGAAGCAATCTTACCAATGATTAGTTCTTTATTTCCTTTGACTGGCGTCAACGGCTGGACAATATAGGCTTGTGAATTAAACGCGACAACACCGACATTGTGCTCGTCTTTAAGGTTTTGCACAGCACTGATGGCAATCGCCTTTTCAACATCTTCAACATTTCCCTGGCCATAAGAAGCGCCAACGCTTTTTGAAATATCAAGGGAGATGACAACGTTCACAATGCCTTCATCTTTTTCTTCTGCAACTGCGGAGATTGTCGGCAATATTTCTTCAAAAGTGCTTTCCTTATAGTTGCCAAGGTCAAAAGATTGGCTTCCGCCGATCACAAGGACGCCATTATCATCAGACAAATAATCCTGGATAAAAGATATTTTTTGCTGAAGGTCATTTGCAGGAATATCATTAATAATGAGAGCGTAATATTTTTCTTTGTCAATAGGGCTGAGGTCTTGTACAGTAGTTACTTCGTAGAGTTGTTGAAGAAGAGGCACTAAGGGAGAATCTCTCTTTGAATAAAAGAGAATACGGGGCTTTTGGATAACATGAACAGTTTTATAGTAGCGATTATTTTCTTCAAAATGGTCTTCTGTAACAATTTGTGCGGTAATGCGGTGTGCCCCTTCTGAAAATAGTTGTGTAAATGCGATGCTCGCATCTGTTGTTTTCTTATTGAGAACCTCTTTACCGTCAACATCAACGACAACATGGTACTCTTTGTTGTTTTCTGTCGTGCTTATTTGCGCAGTAAATACGTTATCTACTCCAGGAGATACTTTTTCAGGACCTGTAACAATGATTGCGGCGTCAGAAAGAACGGGATCAAGAACAAGGGCGTGGATTGTATTGTTTGAGGTCGTTGCCTGGAGAAGAACATCTGAAATGCCGGTTCCAAAATTATTGTGACCGTCAGAAATTAAAAGGATATTCCTTTGTTCCCCAAATTCTTCAAGAAGAGTATCTCCTAACGGTGTTTTTTCGTTGTCTCCAAAATGAACAGTTCGTAACGGTGTTGCGGCAGTAAGAGACTCTTCAATCTCCTTGATTTGCTCAAGGTCAAATAAGCTAAATGAAGTTGAATTATCGATCAATGCAGTAAGTAAACCATCTCCTTTCCCAAGTTGACGAGCAGTATGGTATGGTGTTGCAAGCGCAATGATCAGTAACGCGAGAATGCAGACGCGGGAGAAAAATATCCATGTCCGTGCTCTTCGAGTTTTCTGTTCATCTTGTCGTTGGGTGTTGTTAAATCGAAAACGTAACAGAAAAAAAAGAGCAAAAACGAGAAAAGGGAGGAAGATAAGGAATTCTGGCGTTTCAAAAAAACGATAGGGAAGCGAGATCATGAAACTTCCCCCTGCAACTTTGTAATGACAATCTCAACAAAGAGAAAAAAAATGCTTGCGAAGATAAGCAGAGTAAAGAGAGGGTATCGAAAAGATTCTTCTTTAACAACATTGTCTTCAACGGTGTTTTGTTCAACTGCGGTTTTAGATCGAAGATCTGACTCGCGTTCATTTTTCAAACTTGCAGCATAAGTTTTATCGTCAAATGAATAAATGCCTCGGTTTTCAAGGATGATAATATCAGTCGTGATCATTCCAAGCGGCGTCTTAATTTTTTTCTCTGTAGAGAAACTCAGAACAGTTCCTGTAGGGACGTTGATGTCTTCAATGCTTTCAACTTTCGCAAGATAACGCACGAGAGTAGTCCAAAAAATAGGATAAGAAGGATTGAGCTCAAAATCACTTGAGTCCTCAAGAATGCCGTAGTAAATAATATTTCCTTCTCCAACAGGTTTAAGAGTGAGGATTGCATTCCCTTCCGCTGTCGCGAGTACAACTCCTTGAGGATCTTGTGTGGTATAATAGCGATCAACATTTTCAAAAGTAATATCTTGTGTAAATCGAGTCAGTTGTTCATGCGTAATCAGTGCTTTTCCATGAACGCCGGTGATCTTGAGAGGAAGCAAATCGCCAAAAGGAAGCGCGGGAGTATTTGTTCCTGCATGAATAATAATGCTTGCGCCTTCTTGCAGTCGTTGTTTCAATTTGTCTAAGAATACGCCTGGCAATTCGCGAACATCGCCGAGAATGTAGACATCGTATCCTTCTCTAAAAGAGCCAGAGCCAACAGTATCAAGATGGATCAAATCTGAAGAAGTCAGTGCAGTTTGCAAATAGAATGAAGGAGTATCGCTGATAAGCAGGACTTTAATCTGTTTTTCCCGAGGCAGGGTGATATAAGCGTCGTTATCAGGAGTAAATGCATCGCTTGCAACCAAAGAGATTGCGGTTGGTTGAGAAGGTGTCTGAAAGGTGTGAGTGATAATATCTTCTGTCGGAATCGAGAGTGTTTCTTCATGCTTTCCGATTCGCAAAGTGACATCTGCAGTGCGATGCATATAATTTTTAAGTGTAACAATGCTTGTTTCCTTTCCAACCGCAAGATCAATAATGCCGATATTGTTCACAGCTTTTTCCGAAGCAATAGGAATAAAGCGAACAGAAATTCCTTTTGATATAAGGGTGTTCTTTGCAATGTGTATATCAGTCGTGCTTGTGCTGAGAAAATCGCTAATGACAATAACACGATCTTTATCACTGGTAATGTGTTTTTCAGCGAGCAGGATCGCTTCACCAATATGAGATCTGCTGTCCGTTGGCGTAAGAGCATTCAAATAACGCAGCGCATCTTTTTTTGTTACTGCCTTCAGTGCGGTTCGAGGAGTTGTGCTGACGAGGAGAATAGTATTTGTTTTTCCGAGATGGTTCTTTGCTTCAGCGATAATATCTTGAAAAACTTGATTATTGTTTGCCTGCGTGCTCGCGCTGATATCCACAACAAGAATTGTATGTTGCGTAAAAAATGTGCTGTCGAGTGTTGTATAAGGATCGATAAATGTGAATGCCAGGAGAATAAAAATAAGCAGCTGAACAAGAAATAGCCAATCTTTGCTGAGCTTTTGAAAAAAAGAGTTTTTCGTTCGATGCGTTTTTGACTTCATAAAAAACATTAAGGATGGAACTTCGATTTCCTGGGGGCGAGGTCGAATAAGGTAAAGTAATATAAGAGGGAGAAGACTAAGAAATGCAAGCCATCCGAGTGAATTTTCCCATCCAAAAACCATGCTACTGCCACAAATGTAGAGTTATATATATCTTACGCAAAAAAAGAAATAAACTTAAAGAAGGTCGCGAATTTTTTCAATATACTCTGCGATTCTATGACCGTTATCAGTGAGCTTAATCGTCTTGATTCTTCCTTGTTTTTCAAAGTCAACAAGCTTTGATTCTTCCATATCTTGCAAAATCTTGACTGCGTGAGAATAGGTGCAATCTACTTCCTTAGCAAGGATAGAACCATATCGGTTTTTGGAATTGTTGCGCAAAGCCACTAGCATCATCGCGGGTTTCTTGCGGAAAAAAACATCAAAAATATCCTTATCTTTCTTCTTCATTAATCATCCCCCGTTCTGTTATCACAATAATCAAGTTCATATGGCAACTGATATTTAAACCTTTGCTTTTGAGTGGATATATCGCGATCTATATGATAAATGCAGTCTCTTATGGAGTTGTTGTCAATAAAAAGAGTCACAAAAAGGTTATATATAAACACATTGGTTAAAAAAAGATGCTCGACATAAAATTTCTGAAAGATCACAAGGAAGAGATGATAGAAAATCTCAAAAAAAGAAATCGTGCTGATAAAACAAAAGAGGTTGACGATGCTCTCAAACAGTATGAGGAAAGCCTGCAATTAAAATATCAAGCTGAGGGGCTGCGCCATCGAAGAAATGTTGTTTCAGAAGAGATTAATCAGCTGAAAAAACAGAAAAAAGATGCGACGAATAAAATCAAGGAAATAAAAAATATTCCCGGAAAGATACAGCAGATTGAAGGGAAACAAAGTCAGCTTCAAGAAAAAGTGCAAAAAATTCTTGCAGACCTTCCAAACATCTTGCATCCATCGGTTCCTGAAGGAAAAGATGCAAATGACAATGTTGTAATAAAAACATGGGGAAAGAAAAGGACAGTTAATTTCGAATTGCAAAACCACGCAGAGTTGCTGGAAAAAGCAAATCTTGCTGACTTTGAAACGGCACGAAAAGCAAGCGGACAGGGATTTAATTATCTTCTTGGTGAAATGGCGTTGCTCGATCTTGCATTACAAAGATATGGTCTGGACATTCTTCTCAAAAATGGGTTCACGCCAGTCATCCCGCCAATGCTTCTTCGCTATGAGACTTTAGCAGGAGTTCTCAATGGATTAAAAGATTTTGAAGAAGTTGTGTATAAAATAGAAAAAGAAGATGCATATCTCATAGGCACCGCGGAGCATTCGCTTGTTGCTCTTTTTCAGGACAAAACGATCAAAGAAAAAAATTTTCCAGTAAAAATATGCGCAGTAACGCCTTGTTTTAGAAAAGAGATAGGCGCGCACGGCGTCGACACAAAAGGTCTTTTTCGCATGCATCAGTTCAATAAAGTCGAGCAAGTCGTGCTTGCAAAGCCGGAAGATTCTTTCAAGATGCTCGAGCAAATACAGGCGATCACGGAAAAATTCTTTCAAAGCTTGGAAATCCCGTATCGTGTTGTTGAAATTTGTTCAGGAGACATTGGTGCAAAAACCGCGAAGCAGTACGATATTGAAGCATGGTTTCCGCGACAAAACATGTATCGTGAAGTAACGTCTGCGAGTAATTGCACTGATTATCAAGCGCGTTCATTAAACATTAAGTATGAAGACAGTTCTGGAGAAAAAAAGTATGTTCATATTCTCAATAATACGATGGTCGCAACATCAAGAGCGATGGTAGCGATTTTAGAAAATTTTCAACAGGAAGATGGCTCTATTGAACTACCGAAAGTGCTGCAGCCTTACATGAATGGCTTAAAAACTATTTGCAGATAAAGAAAAATGGTGTGGGTGTGAGAACACTCCAGCAACTTAAAATTCAGGTTGGCCTCAGGGTATTTCTCAGTGTAGTATCCTGATATTAGTGCATGGTGACTTTATCCTATAGTTTCGAGCACTCATGTTTATTCAAACCTCTGCTAAAAAGCTAAACAAATACGGTTTTTAGAGATATTAAAGGATATGTTGAATGAAAAGTCCTGCCTGTTTTGGAAGAGAGATTGAGAAAATTTAGAAATTTAAAATTTTGTTATCTTTTAACAGAATAGTAATATTTATATACTTATAGTTAATCATTAACTTATGACTAATTTGATTTTAAAGGCTAAAGATTATTTTATTATTGCGAGAATGTCTGAAATTATTGGAAAGTATGATGTTGCATGTTCTAATTATTTTAAATCTTTAGCGGCCATTAATGATTATGTTTTGTCTATAAAAAATTTGTTTCCAAAAGACCACAATGAACGATTTTTAATGCTGAAAGAGAACGAATACTTTTTGTATAGGATAACTTCTTCATTATTTTTAACATATCGAAGAGCTTACACTAAAGATATAACTAAAGAAGAAACTAAAATTCTAAAAGAAAACTTAAAGGAGGCGTTTAAACATGCAAGCATTGAATTCCCAGCAGATTCAGAAATTGAGAAATATTTTAAAAAATAAAATAAAAAAAAGCATAATTGATATTTTCATTATCGGTTCTGCACTGAAAAATAAGCTTCGCCCAAATGATTTAGATATTTTGGTTTTATTCAGAGAAGAAAATTTAAAAGAAGTTGGAGAAAGACTCTTTGAAATTAAAGAGAACATAGCTGAAAAAAATATTCATATCGAACCTATTTTTGTAGACAATCTTTTTGAAGAAAAAATAACTCTTACTGTTTTTCACGAAGGATTTAGCATTAAAAAAAATAAATTTATTTCAGAATTAATTAAATTAAACTCTTTTTCTATTTTTTCTTTTAATTTGGCAAATCTTTCCAAAATAGAAAAAGTTCGATTTGCGCAAGCACTTTACGGTAGAAAAAAAGATGGCTTGATTCATGCAGAAGAGGGAATTGTTCTTGGTCAAGGAAGTTTTATGATTAATGTCCAAAAAGAAGAGATATTCAAGGAATTTATGAAAAAATGGAATGTTAAATATCTCAAGAAAAGAGCATTTGTTAGTGATTAACAAAATATGCATAAAATTTAATAAAGAGTTAACTATTAAAATGATGATTAATACCAAATCAATCCGAGATGAATTTAAAAAAAGGAAAATCAGAATTGGAAAAGAAGTTCTGAATTTAATCATAAAAAGTGCAGAAAAGGAAATAAAACTTGAAGTTGAAAAAATAATTAGGAATGCACGTCTGGTTGGAAGGAAAACAATTAAGAAAGAAGATTTTCAAACGAAGATTTGAAAACCAACAAAACTTAGGTAAATAAAGAAGTAAGAGTAGAAATTACCCCATTAGGTGATAAAGTGGTGAAGGTATGACCTTTCGAAACCTACTCAGGGCATTTTACTAAAACCGTGGAATAGATTCTGGATACCAACCCTAAACTAACTCTTAATAATTCCTTTCGTCTCCTTTATCATATCCTGGCAAATACCAAGCAGTTCTTCTACTTTTTGGAGATCAACATCGATGACAGGCGCGTACTGATATTTCTCACGCATTCTTTGAAGAAGGAATGATAGTTATTGAAACGTCAACACTCGCTTCAGCTGCCTCTGGTTCCGACATAATAACAGGTGTAGATCTCTTAAGAGTTGATTCTTCTTGTCGTCGGTCTTGATCTTCTGAAGTTGTTTGGGTTGTTTGAAACTCACGGACTCCAAAACCAGTGATCGTCGATTTTGTTTGATAAGACAAAGTAATCAATACCATGCCTAAAAAAAGAAGCAAAAAAGCGACGCTCCAGAGAATAATGTTGCGCATCAGAGGAGGTGATTAAACGAGTTTAAAAAGATTTCTATTTATACTTAATATTAATGTAATAATACTTATTAAAAATGTATTAAATTAAATAAATACATACTAATCACGTAAAAATACATAATATTTATATACCTCTTTGTAGCTGTTAAGATCGCGTGGTAGGGAAAAAGCAAAAGCAGGAAAAAGATAATACTCTCTCTTCCAAACAGCAGTCTCTTACATCACTAAATTTACAGAAAGTTGCTCATGAAGAAAATATTGCTGTAGCAAGAATCAAAGAGTTAGTTGATCTGCTGAAGAAAAAATATCAACTTACAACGCGAGATATTATTCATTTGACAGATGAAGGCGAAATATTCATTCCTCTTTCCATATTCACAAAGAAATTAAGTGCTTTAGAAGTGATTACTCGATATCTCAAGGAAGAGTTAAACTGCTCGTATCACCGCATCGGTATTCTTCTCAATAGAAATGAAAAAAATATCTGGCACACCTATCATCACGCGCTAAAGAAATATCCAGACAAATTGAACACACAGCGATCACAACACAGCATTCCTATTTCTATTTTCAAAAATGACCTCGGCGTTCTCGAAAATATTGTTCTCTACTTGAAAGACGAATTGAATCTTTCCTATCATAAAATTGCAGTTCTTCTCGAAAGAGATGATCGTACGATCTGGACAATGTATCAGCGAGCGAGAAAGAAAAAAACATGAAACAGAGACTAGAAAGCTACAGGAATCTGGAAAAGGATTTGCTGAAACAGATTGATCTCTGTAATAGATACAAGCAGCAGATTGAAGTAACCTTGCACGATTTGCAAAGGCTTCACAATGCAGGCCATATTGATCAAGCGACACATCAGCAGCAAGTGCATCATTTTTTGCAAGGAAAGCATCCGTATGAATGGCATGCGGCCTATGATCAGCACATTGCAAAATGCCACAACACGCTTTCATATTGCAGGCAAAAAATAACCGAGCTCACATCATTATTCGATGCAAAAAGAAATACATTTTCAAAGTCTTTCGCAGTGACTGCTGTTCTTCTCGCGGTGTTCGGAGTGATTACATTCGTACAAACGCCATGGACAGGTCTTTTCAGTTTAGATGCAAAGGATTTCTCAATTGTTGCGGAAGACGGCGCAACTGCAGAAGGCTTATTGTGGACAAATATCAACGGTTCTCAAACATACGCGCGCTGTATGGAAGTTGTTGCTCCTGTTGCGTTCAATGCAGTGAATATCTTTGGGAAAATCACGAGTGCAGTTGATAAAAAGCAGTTGGAATTTAGTTTGTACTCCTCAAATATTCTAAAAAATGAACCGGAAGCGAAGCATGCATCATGTAGAGTGAGTGATTACAGTTCGTTATGGAAGTCTTGCCTCCTCAAAACAGATTCGCTTTCCGCAGGAAATTATTGGATATGCGCATCTGCTGAGAAAGGCTCTCCCACAGAAACATATTATCTGCTTGATTACGGATTCAAAAGCACACGAAATACTGCTCTTTGGAACGGAAAAAATTGGCAGAAATTGCAAGGAATAACCTACACGATAAAAGCGCAGTTTATGAAATCATGAAACTAAAAACAAAACTCGGAAAAAGTGGAATCTTCTTTTTTCTCATAGGCTTTGCCCTTCTTTCATATGTAGTTTTTGCTCAACAGACATTGGAGGACATCGCGAAGCGACCGAAAGTTGTAGGAAACATCGACCACGAGGAATTTGCGAAAGTGCGGGAGCCTTTCAGATTTTCAGCAAGATGTTCTGATGACAAAATGCAGCTTTTTATCTGTAGTTCAGATGCTTCGTGTAATAGATTCACACAGCCGCAAGATCTTCTTTGTGTTTCAACAAGTATTAACGAATCTATAAAAGAGTGCTGGTACGCGCCGACAGATGAAGATAAAGGAGTACATAAAGAAAATGTCGCAACGTGTTGCACAAATGAGGGCATATGTGACCAAAGTCTCTCAAAAATAAAACCATGGATGGTGATTTCTGGCGATATAAATCAATTGACAATTCTTGACGAAAATAACATGCCAATCGCAGCAGTGCAAGAAACAATAGGCGCAGTGACAAAGTTATCTTTTGTGAACCATTCTGTGAGCGAACTTGAATTTCTCGATCTTAAGGGATCAATAATCAAGGTTGGAAGCACTGTTAGGGGATTGATTGAGCCTGAAAATGTAACGTTTTCCCGAGTGTATTCTTTTGATACAACGAATGTAAATTTTACTCGCGCAAGCAGTTCATCAAGATCAGAAAATAATTTGATGTATCAATGTAAATTTTGGGATTTTGAGTTGAGTATTTGCTTAAATGCATGGGAATTTATTCAAGAACTGCATCCAGGAGAATTGTATAAAAGAGAGTTGCAAAGAGGTTCAATCGCTTTTGCTGAGGGATTTGGAGAAATTCTAAAACCACAAACACTCGAAGATGAAATTACAGGAGTATTGCGCAAGAGTCACATATCTCTAAATGAAACTCTGACATTCTCAACGACATGTCGACAAAAAAACAGTATCAGAAATAGACTTATGATCTGCAGATCTGCTTCTTGCGATAGTTTTACACAACCACAGGAGATTATTTGCGCGTCGGATCTTTCTGAATCAGAAACAAAAGAATGTATATTTACTCCTGCAGAAAATGATGTTGGAGTTCATGCTGAAACGTTCGCGACATGCTGTAATGAAGAAAATAACTGCATAGATCCAATTGCCATTCCGCCATGGAGTATCAATAGAGCCGTAAACATCTCTCCAACAATTGCAGAACCAATTGTTCAAGCAGTTCAAGACGAAGTCGAGCAAGAAGAATTAATTCAAGAAAAAGCGGAGATCAATAAGCCAGTAAAATGGACAAAAAAAGTGAGATTGAAGAATGCAAAAGACAACATTTCAATAGAAATCCACCAAGAAGCTTCAAACATAAAAGTTCATGAAATAGTTGGGCAAAATAAACAAGAAATCATTTCGACAAAATGGAAAACGAAAAGATTAACCAACTATACCGAGATTTTCATTAATGAATCGTTGAAAGATACAGATATCGAATATTTCACAGAACCGCCTCAGATTCTCGAGGAAGAAGTGAGCCAGTACAAAAAGAAAGTCATCATAACTTCGCAAGTTCATTATGAAAACATTACAACCTACGCGTCAATTCAGGAAACGACAAAAGATCGAATTCACTTGTATTGGATAATCAATGGGACAGAAATGTCAATAACAGATGCGAGTTACCTCGACGTAAATAATAACGGGTTAATTGATCGGGTGCAATGGATCGTTCCATCGCTCAGCAATCAAACATATATTATTGAGATTACGAAAGCAGAACATCTGGATCAAAATAAAATTTTTATCAAAGAGATTTATGAAGAGGTAAAAACACTCGACAGTTTGTGGTCGGGGCCAATATATCACAATGAGTTTGTAAGAGTAGTATTCGAGCAGCAATTAAGTTCTGAAAACGATATTACAATCTATCCAAGAAATACTCTTGGCGGAAGAACAAAAGTCGAAGTGTATATCACAAACACATCACAGAAAATTGCAGAATTTCCAATCATAGCGTCAGAAACATATTACAAAATATTCTTAACTGCAATGCAAGGTGCATACGACACCTTTGATCTCAAGGTAGTGAATGAGAATAACAATCAAAATGATTTCTTAGAATTTAATCATATTATTGATCCGAAAGCAACAGCAGTTCCTCAGTCGGGAGAAATCGTTTTAAGACCACAGGCATGCCGTGCGCAGATTTCAGGATCATCACAGTATATTTTTGGCAGCGTATGCGACGGCTCATACCCAAATAGTTGCACTGCTGGAGGAGATCTCATTAGTTGCACTGCCGACAATCGATTTGAAAACCAATTCGCAGGAAGAACTGCTGGCGGTGCGCCGCTGTACGGAGGTATTAACGCTTCATTTTTCAATGCCTCAATAACTGATTGTGCAAGTATTATTGATGTTCAACTGTGTCATAGAGTCACTATCGATGCTGCTGATACAGGCTACACGTGTAATTTCGCTGTTGACAACGATGCGGATAATAGTTTTGTCGCGGTGACAGCGCCAGCGGGATGCCCATCTTCAACTTTTCCAAGCACAGTAACATGTATTAACGCAACCGCAAATGAAACATGGTCATGTAATGATTTTTTTGGGAGCTCATCCGGACCAAGAGCAAGAGCAGTCGCTCAGGCATATGATGGGGCAGGTGCAGGAAATGAAGATCTATTCGCTGTCGATGTCTTGCTTTTTAATGTGACTTACAATGTGGCGCCAAAAGTCGAAGAGATCAGTAGTAGTGGATATACCATGGCCGCGCAATCAGTAACAGAGAATGGCATTACAGAATTACGAGCGAACTTTTTAGTGACAGATCCTGATGGCACAGGAGATTTAGATGATACAACAGCAAATCTGACGCTGATAAAATCTTCTGGATCAGGTACGATCGGGAATATGAGCACAAACACGACGTGTTATGCAAACGCGGATGTGGACAGTGATACGGCGAATTACACATGCACAGTGCAGATTCAGTATTGGTTCTTGGCCGGAGCATGGAACTTGACTGCGGGCATTAGAGATCTAAAAGGAGCACAATCAACAAATACCACAAATTTCACGCTGCAGGAAACAACAGCGATAGTCATCTCCCCGCTTTCAATCGCATTTTCTCAAATTACGTTAGGTCAGGAAAATGTCACATCCAGTAATGATCCTCTTGTGATAAATAATACGGCGAATGATGATATTGCATCGGGAAATGTGCGCATGACAGGTGTAGATCTCATCGGAGAAGTTACTTCGTCGAGGACAATCAGCGCAAACAATTTCACTGTAGATATAGATACAGGAGGATCTCCAGCCGCAGAATGCACGGCAGGAACGCAATTAGTGAATGCCACAGCGACAGGCATTGCAAGTTCAGTTTTGGCAGCGGGCAACAGAAGCGCAAGTCTCGGTATTGAAGAATTATATATTTGTTTCAATAAAGTTCCAACCAGTCTAACTCCTCAGGCATATTCAACGGTAAATGGAACAGCATGGACAGTTTCGGTTGTCTAAAAACATTTATAAACATCAAAAAGAAAAGAAAAAAAGGTTGATTTTCATGAGAAAAAGAGGAAGAGATATCATACTTTATGTGTCGAGTATATTGTTTATTACGTTGATCAGCATAAACTTCGTTGCAGCAGACTTTTCTAATATTATTACAAGCGCAAAACGCTACTTTTTAGGTGAAGAAAATTTTATTACTGGCATGGCTTCAACACGAACAACAAACGTAAGTGTAACAGTTGGAAATGCGGCTCCAACAGTAGAATCGATTGTAAGTGGCGGTTTCACTATAGCCGCGCAATCAGTAACAGAAAACGGCATTACAGAATTACGAGCGAACTTTCTAGTGACAGATCCTGACGGCACAGGAGATTTAAACGATACAACTGCAAATCTAACGCTGGTAAAATCTTCAGGTCCATGGACAAATGGAAACATCAGCGCAAACACGTCATGTT
>JBBSXE010000002.1:0-7086 GCA_038045925.1 Nanobdellota archaeon | reverse complement strand
GTCAGACACTTCAAATGCGCTATAGTCACCCACACCCGCGTTATTAATTAAAATGTCAACTTGTATCCCTTTACTCGCTAATAAATCAAATAATTCAGCAACTGATGTGTCTTTTGTTAGATCCAATGGAACCAAAAGAATTTCGCTATTTTTATTACACAAAATTTTAACTTTTTTTAAATGAGCTATGTTTCTAGCAACCAATACCAAGTTGTATTTTTGAGACAATATTTGAGAGAATTCCGCTCCCATACCACGAGAAGCTCCAGAAATGAGCGCAGTTTTCATACTTATAATAAGTTGAAGTTGTATATATAAGTTTTATTATGAGACGTACTTGTTTAGCTCATCGAAAAGAAGACTAATTTTGCCTCCTTTTTGTTCGCATACCACCAAAAAATTCGAAAACAAGCCCAAAATGAGCTCTGTTCAGAAAACAGCTAAACAAGTACAAATACCGCAAACATTTATATAGTACAATATGTACTTATAGACTTATGTCCCTACGTTTAGAACTTGATGAACTGGAACAACCATTTAGAGAGGCAGCTATGAAAAAATATGGCTATTCAAAAGGTGCTTTGCAAAAAGCAAGCAGAGAAGCGATAAGAAAGTGGGTGCATGAACAGCAAGTATTACCTATGGTCAAAGATCCTTTTCGCTTAATAAGGGGTGTCTTGAAACAGTATCGTGGCAAAAAAACATCTGTAGAATTACAACATGAAGCTAAAAAATTATGGGTGACTTAGTGCATGTTTGTTGATGCTAATATCTTCTTAGAGATTCTTTTAGAGGACCAACATTATCAACAGTCTGAAATATTTCTTCTGAACGCTCTTGAAAAAAAGCAGGCATTGTATACGTCTGATTTTGTTGTTTATTCTTGTTTGCTAGTGTTAGAAAGTCGATTACATTCTGTAGAAAAGATGCGAGATTTTTTGATTTCTCTTCATTCACTCAATATCATAGTTCTTCATCCAAGTTTAAAAGCCATGGAAGAGAGTTTTATTTTTATAAAGAGCTATAATCTTGATTTCGACGATGCGCTTGTTTTAGGATGTATGCTTGAAAATGATATTAAAGAGCTTATTTCTTATGATAAGGACTTCACGAATGTAAAAGAAATAAAAATTATTCAACCTTAGTCTAATTTATTATTTAATTCTACAAACACCAGGACTATATTTTCCAAATAGACCTAACGCATATTCCCTCCTCACAGAATAGATTGGTGTATGAGAAATAAGAAACTGTGGAAGAAAAATCAGTCGTGCTCTAAGATATGAGTTTTTCCAATCTTCGCCAGCACATTCCGGTGCATTCTTCTCAAAAACGCCATCTTATCTTCCACCTGCAGTACATCAGTCGCTCCTTGTGTCGCTAACTGAAACGCAAATGGGCTTGGCAGCGCGTGATGGACTTGCTTAATCTCAATTATTTTCTTTGTTATTTTTTCAAGAATCGCAGTTGCGTTTTTGATGTCCATCAGATCTTCGAGCACTTCTCTTCTAGCTTCTTTCAAAATGCAGAAATTTGGATTAATCCGTTTCACCGCATGCATCAGAATCATGCTACTGACTTGCTGTTTTCCAACAGTTTTTTTCTGCCCTTTATATAATCGCAAGATCATCAACGCTCGCCCGGCGCAATGGCGAAACCGTCTGCGCAAGACTTCTGTTTTTTCAATCGCGAACGTCATCACTTTCTGCAGATCTTCTTTCTGTAAGACTTCAAGTCCGCGAAGCACCTGCATCGGTTTCTCTGACGCGAGATAAAATCCATTATCTGTAATGCCGACTTCGATATCATGCTTGCTCAATTTAGAGACAATAAATCCCAATGCTCTGCTCAACACATCATTGACTCTTCTCCCATATAATGAATGAAAGACAACGTATTTTTTATTGGATTTCTCATCGGAAAAAAATTCCACAATCATTTTTCTGTCATGAGGTATGCCTGCGTACAGATATTGCTCCTGAAAATACGTGTAGATGGCGTTGCTCGCGTGTTCATCAACAGAAAGATAGTTGCGGATATAATCAAGAATGTGTTCTTTGTTTTTCGTGTTCACAAAAAGATCTTCCATGTTCCGGCGAAAGAGTTGGATGCTGGACGCAAGATCAAAGCTTAACGGCAGCATCTCAGAAAACCAGCTCGGCACTGTCGGCTGTTTTCCCGGCGCTGCTCGCACTTGCGCAGTCATGCCGCGCGCAAATTGAAACTCATAGGTATTCCCTCCCAAAACAAACACATCTCCTTTCTGCAATCGCTCTAAAAATCCCTCATCAACCGTGCCAATTGGATGCTCCCCTACCTTAATGATAATCCCGGTCTGATCAGGAATCGTTCCGACATTCGTCATGTAGATTAATTTTCCCTGTGATCCGCGTTTTGCGATTTCACCCGTCTTCTCATCATGCCATATCTTCGCGTACACATGCCGTTCTTCCAGCGCGCCATAGTCTCCAGCAAGGTAATGAATAAGCTCCATAAAATCAGTATAGCTTAAGTCGCGATAGCAATAGCTTTTTTTAATGAGGCCATACACATCTTTCACATTCCACCGGTCAGCGACTGCCATCCCATAAATCTGCTGCGCTAACACATCCAAACAATTAGTGGGAATATGCGCACGATCAATTTTTTTCTCTAACGCATTTTTCAGCAGCACGGCACATTCCACGAGATCGTCACGGTCGAGTACAATAACTCTTCCTTTGACCGTGTCATGAAGCCTGTGACCTGCACGCCCGCAATTATGAGTTAAAACGCTTTGAACAAAGTAAGTATTTGGTCTCTTACAGAGAGTTAAGTTATAGACTGGTTCCTTAGTTTTTGAAATGGTTATTTCTTTTATCTTTGTCCAATGAGTATGATATGAGATATCTGTTTCTTTTTGTGTATAAATGATCTTCTGAGAAGCGAGGAATACTGATTTTTTGCATTTCGTGAGACAATGTTGTACAAAATCTGTAATATGCTTCTTTCTACCGATATAGAGAATGTACATGTCTCGATAATTAATCTTTTTTATTTTACGCGATGGCTTTGCCGCAGAATGAGCAATGTAATTATGGATACTGCAGCGATTTAAGAGATTATGCAGACCTTGGGCAAATGCTGGACTTATGGTAAATATTCTAATGGTTTGATGTGTGACATTGCCATCTCCTTCCATAACGCCTTCGATGAAAGGAATGATAAGAGACTTTGGCATTTTGTAGAGCACATTAGAAATAGATATATCTCGTGATTTATTTTTTGTTGTCAATCCAAATGAAAGAAAAATTTGTGCAAGAAGTTTTGACCCACAATCAAGCGTAAAAAATGTTCGATCTCGTCTTGTAGATAAAATCTTTGGAAAAAACCCATATTGTTGAAAAATATTCTGGCACTCTTCTAAAAGCTTTTTATCTTTATTTCCTATTTTTATTTTTAACTCTTTGGTTCTTTTATGCTGGGTAATTGAGCCATCAGATGCAACAATGCCTGCTAACCACATAAGCTCTTTATCAACGCGGAGAGGTAGTGGTCGTCTATGGTGAGACTTACTTTTCAGTTCTTTAAAGTAAAGAATATAGTCTTCTTCATTTATCTTACAAAGATTCATAATTTTTAAAAAAATATCGAGACGAATTCCTTTTTTTCGTCCATGACGACGAAGATAATTTTGAAGATGATTCTTGTCAATCCCAATTCGATTGGCAAAAGAAGCATAAGAAATTTTATTATGATGAACGAATTCGTCAACAACATTTCTGAGGAAATCATCTCTATTTTCAAGATAGAACTCTTTATGATTTATTAACTTATAAATATAAGGTCTTTCTCCAACATTATAGTCGAATAGTTCAGCAACTTCATCAGTTTGAACAAGATCTTTTGCTTTTTTCCATCCCTCTCTCGTCATAATTGGATGTTCTGGCGTACATGAAAAATTTGTACCGGAATGAAAGTTAAGATCGATCATTTCACTTCCCGGATTTTTATGGTAACGAGCAATGTTATTGGAAACAAATTGTTTTTTTCCACAATCATAGGAAAGTATTGGAACCTGTAATTTTTTTTCAACGATTTCTCCAATAGGAAGATAACTGCCATCTGCTAAAAGAATAGGCGAATCATAAGGTAAGCATCGTTGCAGGAGGCGTGCGACAGATTTCGGGCTGCCGAGACAAATAACTAAATCGATATATCCAATGTCCAAACCTAACTCTAAGCTTGTTGAACAAACAACCGCGCGTAATTTTCCTTCCCGCAGTTTTTTTTCTACAGCAAATCGGTGCGTCTTGCTTAAGCTCCCATGATGCGCCTCGATGTTCTCAATATAGTTGCTTGGAAAGAGTGTTTTCAAATGATGAACCACCCGTTCAGTTCCCGCTCGCGTGTTGGTAAAAATCAATGTAGTTTTATGGTTTTGAATTAACTCATCAAGAATACGATACAGTTCTTTGTGCAGTTTTTCATACGTCGTATCAATAAGATTCGGCAGAGGGCTAAGAACTTGCAGATCAAATTTTTTTGTCAGTGGAACTTGCGCGATCTTGCAGATTCTTCCTTCGCCAACAAGATAATGCGCGATATCTTCCACAGGCTCAACAGTCGCGCTTAATCCAATTCTCGCCATCGCGGGAGCGATATCTTGTAGTCGTTCAATCGAAAGAGAGAGATGCACGCCGCGTTTATTATCACAGAGCGCGTGCACTTCATCCAGAATCGTCCAGGTAATATCGCGCAGCAATTCTTTAAACTTAATACTCGAAAGCATCAGCGCGAGAGATTCAGGTGTTGTAATCAGAATGTGTGGCGGTTTATTCAGCATTTTTTGCCGTTCATAAGGAGTCGTATCTCCTGTCCTGACGCCCACGCGAATGCCAAGTTCATGACCATGACGCTGCGCAATGATATTAATCTCTTGTAATGGCTGTTCCAGATTGACGCCAATGTCATAATTCAGTGCTTTAAGAGGAGAGATATACACCGCATAGACTTTATCTTTCAGTTCATGTTTCGTCGCGAGAACAACAAGCTCATTGAGAATAGCAAGAAAAGAGGTCAAAGTTTTCGTGCCTCCCGTGCCCGCTATCACCAATAAATTATTCTTCTCATGGACCTCCTTCACGCCGTAGAGCTGTGGCAGGGAAAACTCTTTGAATTTGCTAAAGAACCATTCTTTGACGTAGGGATGAAGGATTGCTTCAACGTCCTCTTGTAAGTAAGGCTGTTTCAGGTAGGTAATCATGTAACATAAAGAATAACCAAAAATAGTTTATAAATACTCTTAGGGGATGTGAGAAGTGAACAACAATGGAGATATAGTTGGAAATCTTTTTTGAAGCGATTGGAAAAATTCCGGTATTTTTTAAGAAATCAAACGTTTTCCGCCTGTTCTCCTAATTATTACGGATCTTCTGAGCATATTTTCGATTTTTTCTCAACAAACTATATGAAGACTTTTCTTCTACTTCTCTTCTATGAAAATAACTGACCAGCCATTTTTCACAAGACCAGGCTATAAACTCTATACTCATGGAGCGTCCTCTCTGGATACTGCTGAATTGTTGGCTGTGCTGCTGGAGAAAAATAAAAAGAGTTAAGCATAAAAAGAATGAAGCATTGTTGATGCTATGGAATCTATCTATCCAGAATTGCTTCAGGAATATCTTGATTTTTGCAAGCTTAGAGAACAAGCGATTAATTCGAAAATCTTAGATCTTTCTGGACTAACTTGGATTTATCCTACAAAGTTATTGCCTTTAGTTACGTTTCTCAAAAATAATCCTGCTATAAAACCCACATATCCGAAAGCGTATGATGTCCAAACATATTTTACAACAATCACTCAAGAGAAAACACATCTTCAGAAAAAGCAAACTTACCTTCCTTTAGTCACATTGCCTTTAGAGCGTAAACAAGCTACTATGATCGTTGAAAGATTGCAACATCTTTGTGATAATGGCAAGAATCTTGGAGGTATACAAGTCTTTGGTTATTTTTTGGGTGAAATGGTTGACAATGTGTATGATCACTCTCAATTTCATCATGCCTATGTCTTTGCGCAGACTTATCCTAAAAAGAAATTCAGCGAAATAGCCCTTATTGATGATGGTATTTCCATTCGGGGAAGCTATGCAAAGGCAGGTCATGCATTTACTGATGTTGAAGCTCTCTTAAAAGCCATGGAAGGCCTCTCAGCTAAGGATCAAGAAAGAGGATTTGGACTAAGAACTAATGTTCGTTTGTTTACAGAAGGTCTAAAAGGAGAATTCCTCATTGTTTCTGGAAATGCTGCCTTGTATGTTCTTAAAGGGGAAAAGAAAGTATTTAAACTGCAAAATGAACAGGCTTATCAAGGAACCTTTATCAGCGTAAGGTTGCCCTATCCAGCACATGAGGTCAACATCTATGACTTTATCTCGTAAAACCCTACCATTAAGTAAAGTTATGAAAAATTTGTCCTTGCGATATAATGCGAATTTTCTCTTTGATAGCATTGACAAAAGCAAAGAACAGGAAATAGTCTTAGATTTTAATAAGATTACTTTTATGAGCAGATCTTTTGCGCAACAGTACCTAATACGAAAAAAACAGTCTCCTAAGAAGATAGTGGAAAAAAATGTTCCTGAAGTAGTTGCAAAGATGTTTATGGTTGTCAAAAAACAAAAATCTGAGAGTATGTTTAAGGCAAAAGACTTTCAAGTTATAGAAATACCGCCATTGCGCGCGTAATTCTTTATTATTTCCATAATCTTTCCGAAAAATAACCTTTTTAGCAAACTTTCTTATCCACATCACTAAATAATTACGTCTCTTCCGTAAGATCTCCGGTTTTTTCTCAACAAACTATATGAAGACTTTTCTTCTACTTCTCTTCTATGAAAATAACTGACCAGCCATTTTTCACAAGACCAGGCTATAAACTCTATACTCATGGAGCGTCCTCTCTGGATACTGCTGAATTGTTGGCTATTTTGCTGGGAAGGGGAAATAAAAAGGAGAGTGTGCTAACCTTAAGTAATCGACTGCTCAAAGACTATAATCTCCATGGCTTAGACGGATTAAGCTATCGCCAGCTGCACAAGA
>JBBSXE010000001.1:0-4173 GCA_038045925.1 Nanobdellota archaeon | reverse complement strand
ATAAATACTAAAAGGTTTATTTTTTGAGGTTCTGAAGCCTTGTAGTGTCAAAATAAAAATTTGATCATTTCTTTTAAACAAAAAATAATATGTTTTTCGGCATAACGTAAAACGAGCTCAGAAGGGCTATATCCACTTAATATGGCAGATTTAGCACTTTCATTTTCTCAAAAAGTGCAAAACTCCAGTAGTAACACAAGATTTAAGAATATACAAATCAATAAAAAAATATGTCAATTCCAACGATGACTATCAATGTTCTTCCTGTGTTTGTCAGTGCTTTCGTTGGCATGTTTATCGGCTTTTTCTGGTTTTCTGCGCTGTTCGGCAAAGTTTGGATGCGTGAAAATAAGATTACGCGAAAAGAGATGGAACAAGCGAAAAAGAAAGGCATGGGAAAAACCTATGTGCTTGCATTTATTGGTGTCTTCGTCACTGCGTATGTTCTTGCTCATTTTATGCAATACCTTGCGTTAACGACTGTCAGCGAAGCAGCGCAACTTGCGTTCTGGATCTGGCTTGGATTTTTTGCGACAACGCAGCTCGGTATGGTGCTGTGGGACAATAAATCATGGACGTTATATTTTATTACGACGCTGCATTATCTTGTTGTCTTGATCGCTATGAGCGCTGTTTTGGCTGTTTGGTAAAAAATGAAAAAAATGAAAAAAGAGCAAAAACAATTTGCGATCATTATATTCTTGCTTATCTTTGTATCTTTTTTTATTGATAATATCGGGAAAAATAGTTTTACAGGTGACGCCATTGAAAAAGTAACAACGACGCAACGACCTATCATTGCTCAATCAAATACAAGAGACATTCAAAAATATCCTGCAGACATATGCACCACCCTCAAAGATACACAGTTACTTCCTTCTTATAGAACAAATGTTAATGACAATCCTAAACTCTCTGAAAGGTATTTAATTATCAATGATAAATCAAATCAAGATGATTACTATTTTTATGATTTAGGTCAAGATCAAATATTTGGAACTGCAGATGATAAACCAAAACAGATTATCAAAACGCGAAACAATGCATACACACTTATTTTTCCGCCTGATGGGATATATAAGAATCGAGTTATTGGTCTCGGTGGACAGCATTCATATGTTACTACTGATGCGCTTTGGTGCGATCTTCCGCTGAATACGCAAGGTCCCCTCTGCGCAAACACGTATACTTTCCAAAAGAATCTACTAACAGTGAACCAGCCAATGACTGTTATGCCAGTCATTACTATTTTTAACAATAAACTTCTTTGGAACGGTTACGATACAAGCCAAATAGCTTACATTCAATATTGTGATCTTACTTTAAACGGAAAAACAGGTGGTTGTCTCTTACCAGACACTAAATCAACCATCCCTCTTACTCTCGCTTTTGGAGATTTACCTAATCGCTTTGAAACGACAGACGACAATGCTTATCTCTCCTATTACAGTGGAAACAGATACCGCATCGACATATACAACTATGCAAGCAAGAATTTAATGAATATTTATGACTCAAATAATCTTTTTCCAAATGTAAATGTTTATGGGTGGGATGTACGACCTTCTGGAACGGATATTGATCACTTTTATTATTATGATATAAACACTGGAAAAGTGTATGCGCAAGCGATCATACAAGGTATACTTCAAACACCCACAACCATCTATACAACCAACACGTTCCAATATGTTGGAGATACGCTTCGTGTTCCTAAGTCTCTCCTTTTGACAACAAAACACACTTTTGCCCTCTCTTCAACAAGCATTGGTTGCGGACCGGTCTTTGGCTTGTTTGATAATAATCCGTTTACCTTAACACACCCAACTGTTTGCAATGCAGCATTTCGCACAGAACTCGCTATCAACGATATGGGTCTTTTTATACAACCTCTGTTCGATAATAAACTTTACTATTCGCGTTGTTCGTAAATCATTATACTGCTCCAGCGGAATTACTCCTCTTGTGCTTCAAGAACTTACTTTCTGCGCTAAAACTTTTTTTACATTTAATATGTCCATACCAAGAAGCTTCCTTTTCTTATCATAACCAAGTATAATATTTTCCTTTATCTCAACGGTCTTCTTCACTTCATCATCTTGTGTTGAATATTTTAGATACATGCAGACCGCATCTGCTTCTTTATCGTATTCGAGTTTCATGCTTTATCTCACGCTGATGAATTCTTATATCGTTTTTCTTCGGCATGGTTTGTGCGCATTACTGAATCTGTATATTTCATAACATCCCATATAAAACAATATGCCAGAACATACTCTGTAATAACCCTTCCAGTCTTCAGGTACCTCATAGACCTCAAAAAGCCAAAACTTATATAAAGAGAAAAAAGAAAGAGTTGTATGAAGATAACAGACATCCTTATTGAAGATGCGATCAAAGAAAAAATACTCATAAAACACAATGTGCATGCAACAGAACTCAAAGAAGTACTGCTCAACAACCCTTACATCCTAAAAGCAAAAGAAAATCGATATATGGCAATCGGCTATGGTCAACGATGGATAACAATAATCTTTGAGATGCTACAAAACACAGCTTTTATCATTACTGCTTACCCATCATCCGATGCGCAAATAAAACTCTATAAACTCAAGAAAAAATGAAAGACGAAAACGCCATGTCTCTTGAAGAATTGAAACAGCTGCAAGAAGAAAAATTTGAGGTAGCGGAAGATGCTTCTACAGTCAATGAAGGAATCTGCAAAGAGTGTCATGAGAAAATGATAAAAATAGTTGAAAACAGAAGCATTTTCAATGGTGCCCTGACATTTCATATTATTAAGCTTAAATGCCAACAATGCGGTAAAGAATACCTTGATCTTGACCAAGCAGAGACATACGACCTTTTTCTGACACTTGAGAAAATGAGCAAAGAAAACCCGCTGGAAATTATTGCGAAGAAAATTGTGGCTTAGGTTGCATGAGTTTCGGAAAGCATAACTGTTGAAATTTATTCTTTTGGATCTAACAACATCTTGTTTCCTGCTTTTGAGATTGCTATCTTTCTTTTGCAGTTTTAAACATACGACTAAGTACAATACTGCACGAAAAGACTGCGGATTTTTGCAGCCCCCTCAGTCGTAGCAGGAACGTTGTGACCTCCATCTGCGTACGCTGATCCTGAAATTTCGATGAAACTTTTTGATTTTGCTGAGATCAGATTGTAGTATAGTTTACCGATATTGTTTGCATTGGAAATATCATCTCTCGACTCCACGAAGAATATCTGCGTGTCAGGATAATCATAGTCTCCTATCGGATTTTTCGATGTCCCACGATTGACAACAAGCGATTGCCTGTCAAATATTTCGACAACATCCGGAGAGTCATAGATGCTGTTATTCTGCATCAGTGCGTTTTTGCAATACTTTTGGCGTTCAGTGGCACTCTTTCCAAATCCTGACAGGTCATCGATGAACATTGGTCCCAAGATTCCTTTGGATGTAAAACCATATGGACTTCGCGGGTAACCCTGGCAGCCTTCAGTGAACGACGCTGTCGGCGGACCGCCTGTCAAAATAATCATATCAAAGAGTGTTTCTGTTCCATAAAATACCAACGGATACGCAAGTTGCATGGAACCTCCGGAATTTCCCTGCGTGCACACTGGTCCTGCGATGCTGTATTCTTCCAGATACGCACTATAGACGGCGGCTGGAAGACAAAAGAGGTTGTCTGCGCCAACTGGCTGGCCGACTGTGAATATTTCTCCTGTTGTTTGATCTGGTGTCCACACTACTTCGACAGTTCTGTAGCCTTGGCTCAGCAAGTAGGTGATGGTTGAGGATTGCGTTTGGCTGTCATCATGATACGCGACTGTGCTTCCACCGCCCGTCAACAAAAATATTGTGCCTTTCGGCGCATTGACAGGATCATTTATGATAGCTCTCCCTTGTTTCGTGATTGTTTTACCTGACTGGACACCGCTACATGTTGCCGTGAAATCCTTGCAGAAACCATTATTGGATAACTTGCTACAGGAAGCTGCATCGGTGAACGCGACGCTTGACGTCTTCCCTGGTTCTCCTCCAGAAGGTTTTGGTTTTGTTGGTTTTGTGTCAGTATCTCCTGTTCGTCCATCAGCAGCAACGCATCGATTTTCTTTGCAGACTAACGCTTGTTGCACGAGCCGCGTAGCAAGATTTTTACCGCA